>NZ_JASJSI010000048.1:2536-32913 GCF_030237085.1 Stenotrophomonas maltophilia group sp. Smal32 | reverse complement strand
AAAGCCTCCCTGGTGAAATTAGCGCTGTGGAACCACCCGATCCCATCCCGAACTCGGAAGTGAAACGCAGCTGCGCCGATGGTAGTGTGGCTCAAGCCATGCGAGAGTAGGTCATCGCCAGGGTTTATACCCAAAACCCCGCTGCTCACGCAGCGGGGTTTTTCTTTGTGCGCAGGAAAATGCAGCTGCCGGAATGCACCGGTAGATCCACGCCATGCGTGGATACGTGCATGGGCCTGCGCAATGGACGTGTCGAGGTTGCCGGCCAGCACCCGGCACTACCGGTGATGGGGCCATGCAATGCATCCGGTGGTGGTATCGGTAGGTCCACGCCATGCGTGATGCGTGATGCGTGGTGTGGGCATGCGCACTGCGCGCGGCGTGGTTGCCGGCCAGCGGCCGGCACTACCAAAGGATCGATACCACCGGGTCCTGTGCCTCCCGTGATCCGTCACGCAGGACACATAAAAAAGACGGCGCCCTGCGGGCGCCGTCTTCACATGGCTCGTGTTGAAGGCCGGGATCAGGCGACCAGCGCCACGCCCTGTGACTCCTGCCGACGGAACACCGACACCGCATCATCCAGCGTTCCCGCCTGCGACTGCAGCTCGCGTGCTGCGGCAGTTGCTTCCTCCACCAGCGCAGCATTCTGCTGCGTGGCCTGGTCCATCTGCACCACGGTCTGGTTGATCTGCTCGATACCGATTGACTGCTCCTGCGACGCCGCGGATATCTCGCGCATCAGGTGGCTGACATTCTCGACACCCCCCACGATCCCCTGCATGCGTTGGCCGGCATCCGCCACCAGCTGGGCACCTTCGCCCACCTGGCGGCCGGCTTCGTCGATCAGCTTCTTGATCTCCTGGGCCGCCGCCGCCGAACGCTGCGCCAGAACCCGCACTTCACTGGCCACCACGGCGAAGCCTCGGCCCTGCTCGCCGGCGCGCGCCGCCTCCACGGCGGCATTCAGCGCCAGGATGTTGGTCTGGAACGCGATGCCGTCGATGACGCCGGTGATGTCGCCGATCCGCTTCGACGCGCCCTCGATGGCCTGCATGGTGTCGACCACCCGCCGCATGGCCAGGTTGCCGTCGCTGGCCGCGTCCTGCGTGGAGGACGCCAGCGCGCTGGCCTCCCGCGCATGGGCGGCGTTCTGGCGCACGGTGGCCGTCAGTTCCTCCATGGAGGCCGCGGTTTCCTGCAGATGCGCCGCCTGCCGCTCGCTGCGCTCGGACAACGCGCCGTTGCCGGCAGCGATCTCACCGGCCGCGGTACTGATCGACGATGCGCAGTCCTGGATGCGGCCGACCATGCGTGCCAGCTGTTCCGCCGTGGCATTGGCGTCGCGCTGGATGGCAGCGAAGGCGCCGTGATACTCGCCGTGCATGCGCCGATCCAGGTCGCCGTTGGCCAGTGCCGAGAGCATCTGCCGCACTTCGTCGATGGTGCGGCCCAGCGTATCCAGCAACTGGTTGATGCCACCGGTCAGGCCATCGAGGAAGCTCGCCCCTTCGGTGGCCTGCAGGCGCTGGTCGAGATCACCGGCGGCGGCGGCAGCGACGATGCCGGCCACGGCGTTCTCCAGCGTGAGTTCGTGGGTCCGATCATGCCACTCCACGGCAAAGCCCAGGCGCGCGCCCTGGTCGTCGAACACCGGTGTGACCACCTGCGCGAAGTGCACCGGGCCGATCTGCACCTTGCCGTTATGCGTGACCTGCAGGCCATTGAGGATGGCGCGGATGCGGTCCGGGTTGGCGTGGAAACGATGGATGCTGCTGCCCACCAGGCGTTCGGCGTCGAAATCGGGGAAGGCCTGTCGCAACGTTGCCTGCTGGTTGCGCAGCAGTGCTACCACCGAACGGTTCACATAGCGGATCACGTGGTCGTTGTCAGCGATCATCATCGCGGTGCGTGAGGCATCCAGCGCCTGGCGGATCTGCGCGTTCTCGGCATGCGCCGCCGCCTCGCGTCCGCGCTGGGCCTGCACGTGGCGCGCAGTGTCGGCCAGGGCGTGGGCCAGTGAACCCGGCGCATAGGCGCTGGTGTCGGCATGTGCACCAAGATCGGCGCCGGTGGCGATATCGCGTGCCAGCGCGGCAAGGCGACGCGGGCCATGCCCAAGTGTCTCGGTCTGCTGGCGAAGCCGCAGCGCGACCTGGCCGAGGAACAGGGTCAGGCCCGCGAACATGCCGGCCTGCAGCAGCGTCGGCCACACTGTGGCACCGCTCAGCAACGGGGCCAGCAGTGCGAGCGTGCCGACCCCACCGGCCAGCCACACCGGCAGCCGATCGCGGTGTCCCAGCAGCACGCCCAGCAACAGGGCAACCGGCAGTGCCGGTGACAGGCCGACGATCGCGCACACCAGCGCCAGTTGCAGTGACAACAGCGAGGCCAGGCCATTGCGGGCGAAGCCATGGCCAGCCTGGGATCCGCCCAGCCACGCCGCAGGCAGCACTGCAGCGGCAGCCAGCACGGCGGCCTGCACCTGTGGACCACGCAGGGCCAGCACCAGGCCAGCCAGGCCCAGTGCTGCGCTGCCGATCAGCAGGCGGCGATCAGCGCGGCGGGCGAGCTGCTGCAGGTGCGGCAGGCGAGCGGTATCGGGGGGACGGGAGAATGCAGCGGACATCGGCGACTCCTGGATCAGCAGACGACAGCGGCCATGCGGCGACGCACGCAGGAGTGCGTGGCCAGGGCATGGACCGGGAATTCGGGGAATGCGACGCAATCAACGTCGCGCAGACGGGGCGCCGTGACCACATCCTGTGGGTAACGGTGCAATGGAGCGGGCATGCGGACTTCCTTGCAGAACCAGACACACGCCGCAGGCCCGACCGGACCTGCGTGCTGCAGGCGCAGCGGCCCGCAACTGATGTATCGGCCGCAACTGCGCAGAGTGAAGTGCGCGGACGCCGCGACTCAGCCGGCGTTGTCGTTGCTGAAGAAGCGCAGGATCACCTCGGCGATCTGCGCCGGATCTTCCATGTGCAGGTGATGGTTGCCGGGAAACACCGCCAGACGGCCATCGCGCAGGTGCTGCAGGCGATCGCTGCGCATCGGCTCGGGATAGTAGGACTGCGCCGGCGTGGCATAGATCACCTGCGTCGGGCAGGCGATGGCCTGCAGCAGGTTGTCGATCTGGCCTTCGCTGAGACGGATCGCTGTAGGCAGCATCAGGCGCGGATCGCTGCACCAGCGGTAGCCACCCTCGACCGGTTCCACGCCGCGCTCGACCAGCAGCCGTGCACAGCGCTCGCTCAGCTGGTTGGTCATCATCCGTGCGCGGATCGGCGCGGCCAGGTCGGGGAACACGCGTAGTTGCTTGCGTGCCAGCCCACGCGTGGCATTCACGTGCTCGCGCAGGCGGTTGGCGGTGTCTTCTTCCGGACCGCGCAGGCCGCCGAGCGCTTCGATCGCCACCAACCGCTCCACGCGATCACTGACCGAGGCGGTGAGGCTGGCGATGCCGGCGCCCATCGAATGGCCGAGCAGGCTGAAACGGTCCCAGCCCAGCGCGTCGGCGACATCGAGTACGTGGCAGATCGCGGCGGCCGTGGTGTAGCTGGCACCGGCCGGCAGATGCGCGCTGTGGCCATGACCGGGCAGGTCGATGGCCACCAGCTGCAGCGAGGACAGGTGCGGGGCCAGTGGCACGAAGCTGGCGGCGTTGTCGAGCCAGCCATGCAGGGCCAGCACGCGTGGGCCGTCGCCGTGGTTGCAAAGGCCGGCGACGCGGGCGCCACCGACCTCGAGCTCAAGCGGCTGCAGGCTCATGCCAGCGAGGCCACGGCCAGTCGCGCCAGGGCGCGTGCGTGCTCCGGTTCGGCGTTGAGACAGGGGATGTAGCGCATTGTTGCGCCGCGCTCGGCCAGCGTCTCGGTGAAGCCCATCGCGACCTCTTCCAGCGTCTCCAGGCAGTCGGTGGCGAAGCCCGGGCAGACCACGTCGATCTGCTTCACGCCGGATTCGGCCAGCGCCCACAGGCTGGGTTCGGCATAGGGCTGCAGCCAGCGCTCGCGGCCAAACCGCGACTGGTAACCCATCTGCCACTCGTCCCTGCCCAGGCCCAGCGCGTTGGCAATGGCCTGTGCGCTGGCTTCGCAGCGCTGCGGATACGGATCGCCTGCATCGGCCAGGCGCTGCGGAATGCCATGGAAGGAGAACATCAGTGTCTGGCCACGACCGTGCTGTTCCCAGTAACGCCGGATCGAGCCGGCCACGGCCTCGACCCAGCCCGGATCGACCGAGTAATCGCGAACCAGGCTGACGGTTACACCCGGGTTCCGGCGCTGCCACGCATCGACCCGGTCTTCGACCGAGGCGGTGGTGGTGGTGGAATACTGCGGATACAGCGGCAGTACCACGATGCGGCGCGCGCCGTCGGCGGCCAGCCGGTCCAGCTCGCTGGCCAGCGCCGGTTCGCCGTAACGCATCGCGTGGCGCACAGTCAGGGTCGGCAGCAGGGCCTGCATGGCCTGCGCCAGCTGGCGCGTATGCACCATCAGCGGTGAGCCGTCGGGCAGCCAGACCTGGGCGTACTTGGCCGCCGAACGGCCGCTGCGCAGCGGCAGGATCAACCCGCGCAGCAGCGGCTGCCACAGCAGCGCCGGGATCGAGACCACGCGGGGGTCGGACAGGAATTCAGCCAGGTAACGGCGTACGGCGGGGGCCGTCGGCGTTTCGGGCGTGCCTAGGTTGACCGCCAGCACGGCGGTATCGGGTGCGTCGAGCATGGGCGGTATTGTCGCCGATCCGGTGCCGCGCCGGGATGCAGGGTTCGGATTGCAGGCATAGCGCGCATCAATGTGAGCAGGGAACGCTCATTGGAGATTCATGACAACACTACTAATTTCAGTCACTTGCTATATCTTCCTATGGACTGACTTCTGGAGCCTGCCATGCGTCGCCCGATCCAAGCCCTGCTGATCGCCGCCAGCCTGCTGTCCAGCCAGGCCATGGCCGGACCGCAGGAAGACCAGCGTGCCCGCAATGCCGTGCGCGTGCTGGCTGAAATCCAGGAAATCCCTGAACAGGGCATTCCGGACAAATTGCTCGACGAAGGCCGCGCGGTCATCGTCATTCCCGACACGATCAAGGCCGGTCTGGTCATCGGCGGTCGCCGTGGCCACGGCCTGATGTCGGTGCGCATGGCCAATGGCGCCTGGTCCAACCCGGTGTTCGTGAAGCTCACCGGGGGCAGCATCGGCTTCCAGGCCGGCGTGCAGTCTTCGGACGTGGTGCTGGTGTTCCGCAACGATCGCAGCCTGGACAACCTGGTCAACGGCAAGTTCACGCTGGGTGCCGACGCTGGCGTCGCCGCCGGTCCGGTGGGCCGCAACGCCGCCGCGGCCACCGACGGCCAGCTGAAGGCCGAGATCTGGTCGTGGTCGCGTGCCCGCGGCCTGTTCGCCGGTGTCGCCCTGGATGGTGCGGTGCTGCAGATCGACGACGCCGCCAACCTCGACGCCTACGGCAGCAACACCACGCCGCGGATGATCTTCGAAGGCCGCGCCGCCGGTTCGCCGTCGATGGACGTGGTCGCCTTCCGCGATCGCCTGGAAGAGGCCACCTACGCTGCGCGCAACAACCGCAGCGGCAACGGCGGCAACGCGCCGCGCCCGGCAGCGGCCCCGGCCGTCGCCCCGGCGCCTGTTCAGGCAGCGCCGGCCGCCCCAGCCGAGGCCACCACCGCGCCGCTGCAGAACGTGCCGCAGAACCCGCCGCCGCAGCAGCAGGGTTTCCAGCCGGTCAACGACGGCGAAATCCGCACGGAAACGCTGGGCGGAAACTGACTTTCGTCACGCGCGCCGGCTAACACCCGGTGCGCTATGCTCGACAGCCTGATCACTAACGTAACGAGCGTCTTTATGGGCAGTTTCAGCATCTGGCATTGGTTGGTCGTGCTGGCCATCGTCCTGCTGGTGTTCGGCACCAAGCGCCTGACCAGCGGCGCCAAGGACCTCGGTTCGGCGGTCAAGGAATTCAAGAAGGGCATGCGCGACGAAGACAAGCCGAACGCGCAGCTGGGCGATGAGTCGCGCAGCCAGGACGCCCCGCGCACCGCGCAGGACGAGCACGACCGCAACGCACGTTGATCCGGAGCGGTTGCGGTGTTCGATATCGGCTTCAGCGAACTGCTGGTGATTGCAGTGGTCGCCCTGGTGGTGCTCGGTCCCGAGCGCCTGCCCAAGGCGGCCCGCTTCGCCGGCCTGTGGGTGCGTCGTGCCCGCAATCAATGGGATTCGGTGAAACAGGAACTGGAGCGCGAACTGCAGGCCGAGGACATCAAGCGGCAGATGCAGGACGTGCGCCAGGGCATGCAGGACACCGAGAACCAGCTGCGCGCCAGCGGCGAAGCGATCCGTCGCGAAGCCCAGCAGGCACAGCAGCAGGGCGATGACCTGGTGCAGCAAGTCCGTGCACCGGCGCCAGCGGATCTGCCGCCGCACATGAGCGCCGCGCCCGATGCGGTTGAACCGATGCAGGACGGTGGTGCCGCCGAGCCGGCTTCGGCCGCGCCCGCTGAAGCCGGTACGCCGCCGCCAGCGCAGAGCACGGAGCGCCAGCCATGAGTGGACAGGATTTCGGCGAGAGCTCGCTGGTCGAACACCTGGTGGAACTGCGCGGCCGCCTGGTGCGCGCATTGCTGGGCCTGGGGGTGGCGCTGCTGGCGCTGCTGCCGTTCACCCAGAAGCTTTACAACGCATTGGCCGAACCGCTGGTCTCGCAGCTGCCCAATGGGCAGACGATGATCGCCACCAATCCGGCCGGTGCTTTCTTCGCGCCACTGAAGCTGACCTTCTTCGTCGCGTTGTTCGTGGCGGTGCCGTGGCTGCTGTACCAGCTGTGGGCGTTCGTCGCGCCGGGCCTTTACGCGCGCGAGAAGCGCCTGGCGGTGCCGCTGCTGGTGTCATCGGTGCTGCTGTTCTACACCGGCTGCGCCTTCGCCTATTTCCTGGTGCTGCCGGCGGTGTTCCACTTCCTCACCACCTTCAGCCCGGACGTGATCGCCATTACGCCGGATGCAAACGCCTATCTGGACTTCGTGCTGGCGATCTTCTTCGCCTTCGGCGGCAGTTTCGAACTGCCGGTGGCGATGGTGATCCTGGTGCTGCTGGGCTGGGTGACGCCGCAGCAGTTCAAGGAAGGCCGTGGCTACGCGATCGTCGGCATCTTCGTGGTGGCGGCGGTGCTGACCCCGCCGGACGTGGTGTCGCAGCTGATGCTGGCGATCCCGATGTGCCTGCTGTACGAGCTGGGCATCCACGCCGCACGCTGGCTGGTGCCATCGTCGGTAGTGAAGAAGCCCGCTGCATGATGCGGTAGCGGCGGGCCATGCCCGGCGTGCCGGGTTCGACGTGATGCCACCGCCGGGCATGGCCCGGCGCTACCGGTGGGACCGGTCAGGCGTGGAACACGTCGCTGGAGGTCGGCGTGGTCGGAATCGGCGGGGCTGCGCGGCTGCCGCGGTGCACGAACATCTGCTTCCAGGCGGCATAGACCGCGCCGACATACAGCGGCATCAGCACCGTGGTCAGCACCAGCTGGGCGATGAAGGCGGCGGCCAGCGGGCCACCGATCAGCATCGCGATCTGGATCACGATCACGAACAGGATGTACATGCAGAACGCGGCGATCAGGCCGAGTGCGGCGAACACGATCATCGCGCCGATGTTCTCGATGCAGCCCTGCAGGCTCAGGCGCAGCGCGTGCATGCCGCTCTGCTTGTCGAACACCACCAGCGCCGGCTGGGTGAACATCGCCAGCGACAGCGCGACCGCACTCAGGAACACCAGCAGCATCCACAGCGCGATGCGCTTGGCCGGCAGGTTGGCAACCAGCGCGGCGGCATCGTCCGGCTTGATCTGCTGGCCACTGCGGCTGATCTCTTCCATCTTGGTCATGACCTCGCTGAAGGCGGTGAAGCCCTCGCGGCCGATCATCAGGAACAGCAGCGCGCCCAGCAGCAGCACCGCCAGCACCTGGATGGCCAGCGGCACCAGCAGGTGACTGACACGGTGGTCGCGGATCGGCTGCAGCAGGTGCGAAGCCAGGCCCGGGCGGCCTTCGTCGATCTCGCCCACGGCATACAGCATGCCGCCGAACATGATCGGCGAGATGGCCAGCGTCATCAGCTGCACCGCCATGCCGGCGGCGCCGGGAATCAGCGTCGACAACAGCGTGACCACCCAGCTCACCAGCAGCCAGGTCAGGCCGATCCGGGCCAGCTGCAGCGGCGCACGCCGGTACAGGGAGAACGTATCCAGCAACCACTGGGCGCCCGCCGAAGCCGGCAGCTTGCGAATCTCTTTCATGGACATCCGGGAAGGACAGGAGGGGGCCGGGCGGCTGCCCGTGCCGCCGATTATCCCTGTTTTGCCATCGGCTGGGCTGAAGACAGCCGCGCCTGGCGGACGAAGCGCCGCAACAGCTGGCGGGCCAGCGGCGCGGCACTGACGGCGCGCTCGATGCTGCGGGCGCAGCCGCCATGGCGGCCGATGCAGTCGGCGCGGGCACGCACGTAGCCACGCATATGGTGGGTGGCGAACTCCGGATGGAACTGCACGCCCCAGGCCTGGCGCCCCCAGCGGAAGGCATGGCAGCCGTCCAGCGGCGAACGGGCCAGCACCTCGGCCCCGTCGGGCGCGCGCAGCACGGTCTGCAGATGGGTGGCGTGGGCGGCGAAATGCTGAGGCAGGCCTTGGAACAGCGGGTCCTGCGCGGCCTGCGGCTGCAGTTCCAGCTCGATCGTGCCGGACTCGCGGCCGGCCGGGTTGTAGGCCACCTCACCACCCAGCGCATGTGCCAGCAGCTGATGGCCGTAGCAGATGCCGAACACCGGCAGGTCGTCGTGGGCGGTCTGGCGCAGCCACGCGGCGCTGCGCTCGCTCCAGTCGGCATGGTCGGTGACGAAGGCGGCCGAGCCGGTCACCAGCACGCCGGCGAAGGCGTGCGGATCGGGCAGGGCGCCACCGTGCTCGACATCGACCACCACGGTCTCGTGTTCCTCCAGCCCGGCGGCGACGCGGATCCAGTGCGGGAAGCGCCCGTAGCGGCGCAGCGACGGCACCGGGCGGCCGGTTTCAAGGATCAGGAACGGGGCTGGGTTCATCCGGGGGCGGCAGGACTGACAGGACTTCCTCGATTGTAGTCAGCCCCTGCGCCACCTTTTCAAGCCCGGCCTGGCGCAGGGTTCGCAGCCCTTCAGTCCGCGCGGCACGGGTGAAACCGGCCAGGTCCATGTCGGCGCGGATCTGCCCGCGCAGCCGCGAACCCAATGGCAGCAACTCATACAGGCCGATACGGCCGAGGAATCCGGTGCGCCGGCACTCCAGGCAACCGACCGGCCGACAGGGCGTGGCGGCATCTGGATATGCGGCATGGCTATCAGCCAGCACCGCCCAATCGGCCGCGCCAAGGCTGTGCGGCTGCTTGCAGTGCGGGCACAGCGTACGCACAAGGCGCTGGGCGAGGATGCCGTTGAGGGTGCTGGCCAGCAGGTAGTGCGGCACGCCCAGGTCGAGCAGGCGGGTGACCGCCGATGGCGCGTCGTTGGTATGCAGGGTGGACAGCACCAGGTGCCCGGTCAACGAGGCCTGCACCGCCATCTGCGCGGTTTCCAGGTCGCGGATCTCACCGATCATGATGATGTCCGGGTCCTGCCGCAGCAGGGTGCGCACGCCGCTGGCGAAGTCCAGGTCGATGTTGGTCTGCACCTGCATCTGGTTGAACTCGGGCGCGATCATCTCGATCGGGTCTTCCACCGTGCATACGTTCACGTCCGGGGTGGCCAGCCGCTTCAGCGTGGAATACAGGGTGGTGGTCTTGCCCGAGCCGGTCGGGCCGGTGACCAGCACGATGCCGTGCGGGCGCTCGACCAGCGCATTCCAGCCAGCGGCTTCCTGCGGGCTGAAACCGAGCTGGTCGATGCTCTTGAAGGCCGCGTCCGGGTCGAAGATGCGCATCACGCACTTCTCGCCGAAGGCGGTGGGCATGGTCGACAGGCGCATTTCGACCTCGCGGCCCCCCGGCGAGCGGGTCTTGATGCGGCCATCCTGCGGACGCCGGCGCTCGGCCAGGTCCATGCGGCCCAGCACTTTGATACGGCTGACCACCGCCGTCATCACCGCCGGCGGCACTTCGAACACCTTGTGCAGCACGCCGTCGATGCGGAAGCGCATGCGTCCCATCTCGCGGCGTGGCTCCAGGTGGATGTCCGAGGCGCGCTGTTCGTAGGCGTACTGCAGCAGCCAGTCGACGATGTGCACGATGTGCTGGTCGTCGGCATTCACGTCGCCGGTGCGGCCCAGCTCGACCAGCTGCTCGAAGCTGGGCAGGGTGGTGCTGGCCTCGCCGCGCACATCGCCACGGGCGCCGCGCACCGAGCGCGTCACCCCGTAGAACTCCATGGTGTAGCGATGCAGGTCCAGTGGATTGACCACCGCCAGCTCAATGCGGCGGCGGGTCAGGTGCTGCAGGTCACGACGCCATTCCTGCACCAGCGGCTCGCTGGTGGCCACCAGCACGCGCTCGGCGTCCACTGCCAATGGCAGGAAGCGGTGGCGGCGGGCGTAGGCATGCGACACCAGCGCGGTGACCGCGGCGACGTCCACACGGGTCGGATCGATGCGCAGGTAGCGGCTGCCGGTGCGCTGCGCCAGCCACTCGGTCAGGCGTTCCAGGGTCAGTTCGCCGCCGCCGGTGGCGGCCAGCTTGAGGTTGGACAGCAGTACCAGCGGATGCACTTCACTGGCGTTGCGCGCGCCCTGTGCGGAAAACCGCATGCGCTCGCGGTCCTGCTCGGCCACCAGTCCATCGGCGGCCAGGGCCGCGGCAATCTGCTCGAAATGCAGCCGTCCCCAGGGCAGCGGGACGCCGCCCGCCTCGCCGGGCGTGCCTGCCGGCAGCCGATGTTCCATCTGCCTGCTCCTCCCGGGTACGGAATGCCCCGCAGGTCGGCCGTTATACTAGCGCACCCCCTTGCCGGCCAAGACTCGTACGCATGTCCGCGACCCCGACCGTTCCGATCACCTTCCAGGGCCTGATCCAGACCCTGAACCAGTTCTGGGCCCAGCAGGGCTGCGTGCTCATCCAGCCGCTCGACCTGGAGGTGGGCGCCGGTACCTTCCACCCGGCCACCTTCCTGCGTGCGATCGGTCCGGAAGGCTGGAACGCGGCCTACGTGCAGCCCTCGCGCCGCCCGACCGACGGCCGCTACGGCGAGAATCCGAACCGCCTGCAGCGCTACTACCAGTACCAGGTGGCGATGAAGCCGGCGCCGGACAACATCCAGCAGCTGTACCTGGATTCGCTGAAGGCGCTGGGCATCGACCCGCTGGTGCACGACCTGCGCTTCGTCGAGGACAACTGGGAATCGCCGACGCTGGGTGCCTGGGGCCTGGGCTGGGAAGTCTGGCTCAACGGCATGGAGGTGACCCAGTTCACCTACTTCCAGCAGGCCGGTGGCCTGGAGTGCCGCCCGGTGCTGGGCGAGATCACCTACGGTCTCGAGCGCCTGTGCATGTACCTGCAGAACTGCGACAACGTCTACGACCTGGTCTGGACCTACGGCCCGGACGGCCAGCCGGTGACCTACGGCGACGTCTACCACCAGAACGAGGTGGAGCAGAGCACCTACAACTTCGAATACGCCGACGTGGAAGAACTGTTCCACCGCTTCGACGCCTGCGAGCGCGAAGCGCAGAAGCTGGTGGAAGTGAACCTGCCGCTGCCGGCCTATGAGCAGGTGATGAAGGCCAGCCATACCTTCAACCTGCTCGATGCACGCCGTGCGATCAGCGTGACCGAGCGCCAGCGCTACATCCTGCGCGTGCGCGCGCTGGCCCAGGCGGTGGCCAAGGCCTACTACGAGCAGCGCGAGAAGCTGGGCTTCCCGGGCGCGAAGAAGGCCTGACGGCCGCTCCCTCCCTCTCTCAACTTCCGGGGCGCCGGACGCGTTGCGCGCTGCGCCCCCACAACAGGATCGAACCGATGAGCCAACTGTCCCCCCTGCTGATTGAACTGGGCACCGAGGAGCTGCCGGTCAAGGCGCTGCCGGGCCTGGCCCAGGCGTTCTTCGACGGTGTCGTCGAAGGCCTGCGCAAGCGCGGCGTCGCGCTGGAACTGGGCGATGCACGCCCGCTGTCGACCCCGCGCCGACTGGCCGTGCTGCTGCCGGGCGTCGGCCTGGAACAGCCGGAACAGCACAGCGAAGTGCTGGGCCCATACCTGAACATCGCGCTGGACGCCGAAGGCCAGCCGACCAAGGCCCTGCAGGGCTTCGCCGCCAAGGCCGGGATCGACTGGACCGCGCTGGAGAAGACCACCGACAACAAGGGTGAGCGCTTCGTGCACCGCGCGGTGACCCCGGGCGCGAGCACCGCCAGCCTGCTGCCGGAGATCCTGCGCGAGGCGATCGCGGCGATGCCGATTCCCAAGCCGATGCGCTGGGGCGACCACGCCTGGGGCTTCGCCCGCCCGGCGCACTGGCTGGTGCTGCTGCACGGCGCCAACGTGGTCGAAGCCGAACTGTTCGGCCTGCAGGCTGGCCGTGCAAGCCGTGGCCATCGCTTCCACCACGACCAGACCGTGTCGCTGGCGCAGCCGCAGGACTACGTTGAAGCGCTGCGCGCTGCGTTCGTGCTGGTCGACCCGAGCGAGCGCCGCGCGCGCATCGTCGCCGAGGTCGAGGCTGCCGCGGCCAAGGCCGGTGGCAGCGCCCGCATCACCGACGACAACCTGGAGCAGGTGGTGAACCTGGTCGAGTGGCCGTCGGCGGTGCTGTGCAGCTTCGAGCGCGCGTTCCTGGCGGTGCCGCAGGAGGCGCTGATCGAGACGATGGAGATCAACCAGAAGTTCTTCCCGGTGCTGGATGCCGCAGGCACGCTGACCGAGAAGTTCATCGGCATCGCCAACATCGAATCGAAGGACGTGGCAGAAGTGGCCAAGGGCTACGAGCGCGTGATCCGCCCGCGCTTCGCTGATGCCAAGTTCTTCTTCGACGAGGACCTGAAGCAGGGCCTGGCGTCGATGGGCGACGGCCTGAAGACGGTGACCTACCAGGCCAAGCTGGGCAGCGTGGCCGACAAGGTGGCGCGCGTGGCTGCACTGGCCGAAGTGATCGCGCCGCAGGTCGGCGCCGATCCGGCGCAGGCCAGGCGGGCTGCCGAGCTGGCCAAGAACGACCTGCAGTCGCGCATGGTCAATGAATTCCCGGAACTGCAGGGTATCGCCGGCCGCCATTACGCCGCGGCCGGTGGTGAATCGGCCGAGGTGGCACTGGCCATCGACGAGGCCTACCAGCCGCGCTTCGGCGGCGACGACATCGCACTGTCGCCGCTGGGCAAGGTGCTGGCGATTGCTGAACGCGTGGACACCCTGGCCGGCGGCTTCGCCGCAGGCCTGAAGCCGACCGGCAACAAGGATCCGTTCGCCCTGCGCCGCAACGCGCTGGGCCTGGCCCGCTCGATCATCGAAAGCGGCTTCGAGCTGGACCTGCGCGCGCTGCTGGCCAGCGCCAATGCCGGCCTGGCGGCGCGCAACGTGCAGGCCGATGTCGGCGAGCTGTACGACTTCATCCTCGACCGCCTGAAGGGCTACTACGGCGACAAGGGCGTGCCGGCCACGCACTTCAACGCGGTGGCCGAGCTGAAGCCGGTCTCGCTGTACGACTTCGACCGCCGCCTGGATGCCATCGCCACCTTCGCCGCGCTGCCGGAAGCCGAAGCGCTGGCTGCGGCCAACAAGCGCATCCGCAACATCCTGCGCAAGGTCGAGGGCGACATCCCGGCCCAGATCGACTCCGCGCTGCTGCAGGAAGACGCCGAGCGCGCGCTGGCCGAAGCGGTCACCGCAGCCATCGACGACACCGGCGCCAGCCTGCAGCACAAGGACTACGTGGCCGTGCTGGCGCGCCTGGCGCGCCTGCGACCGCAGGTCGACGCGTTCTTCGATGGCGTGATGGTCAACGCGGAAGATCCGGCGCTGCGTGGCAACCGCCTGGCGTTGCTGATGATGCTGGGCGAACGCCTGGGCAAGGTGGCAGCGATCGAGCACCTGTCGAGCTGACGGGCAGCTGCCATCCACGCATGGCGTGGATCTACTGGCATTGACCCATCGGTAGCGCCGGGCCACGCCCGGCGTCACCGAACAATGTCCATCGGGGTCATTTCCGGCATCGCGCACGATGCCGTCTTCCTCGCCTGCGATCACGACGATCGCCACAAAGGCGCGTATTTTGACCGCCACTTAACAACCGATCCCCAATGACGTGATGCATTTCGCATCGTCACCTCCGGTCGGTATGCTGTGCCGCATGCAGCCAAAGAAATACGCCCTGCCGCTGATGGTCCTGTCGCTGGCCGCCACCTCCGTGGCCCACGCGCGCGGCACCATCGACAAGGTGGACATCAAGGGATTGGACAAGGGCGACGACGCCGCGATCATCGAGAACATCCAGGAATCGCTGTCGCTGTACGACACGATCGGCAAGGAGCAGGGCGAGTCGCGCCTGGAATACCTGCTGTCACAGGCCGAGCGGCAGACCCGCCAGGCGCTGGAACCGTTCGGGTACTACAACCCGGTCATCAAGGTCGAAGCGCCGCGCGTGGATGAGCACGTGCGTGTGCTGATCCATGTCGACAAGGGCACCCCGGTGACCGTGCGCCGCGAGCACATCGACATCACCGGCCCAGCGATGTACGACCAGTACCTGCAGGACGACCTGGCCGCGTTCAAGCCGCGCAAGGGCCAGCGGTTCGAGCATACGCAGTACGAAGCCAGCAAGATCACCGTCACCCGCCGCCTGGCCGAACGTGGCTATTTCGACGCCGACTACACCCAGCGGCAGGTGCAGATCACCCGTGCCGACAATGCCGCCGACATCGATCTGACCTGGGACAGCGGCCGGCGCTACAACATGGGCCCGGTGCGTTTCGAGCAGGACTACTTCGTGGACAAGCTGTTCGACCCGCTGGTGTACTGGGAACAGGGCAGCTATTTCCACGAGGGCAAGCTGGACCGGCTGCGCGAGTCGCTGACCAAGCTGGACTACTTCAGCGTGATCGACATCCAGCCGCGGCCGGACGAGGCTGATGCCAACGGCGAGGTGCCGGTGGATGTGAAGCTGACCCGCGCCAAGCGCACCATCTACACCGCCGGCCTGAGCTACGGCAGCGAGAGCGGCCCGGGTGTGCGCGGTGGCATCGAGCGGCGGTTCCTGAACAACCGCGGCCACAAGATGAACACGCAGCTGGACTATGCGCAGAAGCGCAAGAGCCTGGTGACCAGCTACCGCATTCCGGCTTTCAACTGGCTCGATGGCTGGTACACCTTCGCTGCCAGCGCCTACGACGAGCAGACCGACTACATCGACCTGCGCAACTTCAAGCTGATCGCCAGCCGCAGCGGCGAGATCAACGAGCACTGGACCGCGATCGCCTCGATCAACGCACTGCGCGAGCGTTGGCGCTATGCCTCCGGCACTGAATTCACCGATGCGGTCTACAACACCTCGACCCTGGTGTATCCGCAGATGGTCGCCGACTACGTCAACGTCGACGACGAGATGTTCCCGCGCAAGGGCATCAGCGGTACCGCGACCATGCGTGCCGGCATCGAGGGCGCCGGTTCGGACACCAGCTTCGTACAGGCCAACGCCGTGCTGCGCTGGTACATCCCGGTGGGTGAAAGCAATCGCCTGATCCTGCGCGGCGAAGGCGGCACCACCTGGACCAGCGACCTGGTGGCGATGCCGCCGAGCCTGCGCTACTTCGCCGGCGGTGACCGCAGCATCCGTGGCTATGCCTACCGCGAAGTGGGGCCGCGCACGCCGGCACCGGACAAATACGCGCTGGGCGCCAAGAACCTGGTGATCGGCTCGGCCGAGTACGAGCACTACTTCAACGGTGGCCCGTGGGGTGCGGCGGTGTTCGTCGATACCGGCAGCGCCTTCGACAACACCATCGACCTGCATACCGGCGTCGGCTTCGGCGTGCGCTGGAAATCGCCGGTGGGACCGGTGCGCGTGGATATCGCGCATGGCCTGAACAACCCGGATTCGCAGTTCCAGCTGTACCTGAACATCGGAGCGGACCTGTGAGCACGCCCGCACCGAGCCCGAACACGCCGCCGCCGCGCGTGCGCTTCTATCGCCGCCGCCGCTTCTGGGCCTGGTCGGGCGTTGGCGTATTAGGCCTGGTGCTGCTGGCCCTGCTGGCGGTTTACTGGTTGCTGCAGACCGTGGCCGGCCGTGACGTGCTGCTGGCGCAGGTGGTGGCGCGGCTGCCGGTGGGCGCCAGCTTCACCTGGGACAAGGTGGACGGCCCGGTGGCCGGCCCGCTGACCCTGTACAACGTCGACTTCCGCTACGACGACATCCATTTCCATGCAGAACGCGCGCACCTGGAGCCGGACCTGCGCCCGCTGCTGGGTCGCAAGCTGCTGCTGGACAAGCTGGAGCTGACCAACGCGACGCTGAACCTGGCCAAGAGTGAGGAGCCGTTCAAGCTGCCGTCGTGGCCGGATTCGCTGCCGCAGATCGAGATGCCGCTGGCGATCCAGGCCGACGCCATCGCCATCGATGGCTTCCGCATCAGCCAGGCCAACGAGCCGGTGATCGACATCAGCCGCGTGCGTGGCGGCATCGAGATCGCCAACGGCGAGTTCCAGGCGCACAAACTGGTGGTGGACAGCGACATGGGCAATTTCACCGCCCAGGGCCGCTATATCCCGGCCAAGGACTACGACACCGACGTGACCGTCACTGCCGTGCTGCCGGCGCCGCGTGGACGTACCGCCGCCACCGTCGGCCTGGTCGCTCGTGGCGACCTGGCGCACATGGAGGTGGCCGTAGCCGGGCGCGCGCCGAAGCCGCTGCACGCGATGCTGGTGTTCGATGGCCGTACCGACCCGACCTGGAACGCCACGGTGCGCAGCGACGAACTGGACCTGGCGCTGCTGTCGCCGGCACTGGCGAGCACGGCGATCGCACCGCTGGCACTGGATTTCACCGCGGCCGGCAAGGGCGGCAACGCCAACCTGCACGGCAGGATCAAGCAGGGCGATCAGGAACTGGAGCTGGCACCGTCGGTGGTGTCGCTGCAGGACCAGGTGCTGAAGGTTTCACCACTGCTGGTGAAGGGGCTTGGCGGCGAAGCGCGGCTGGAAGGCACGGCCGATTTCAGCCAGGAAGACCAGCAGAAGCTCAACTTCTCGGTGGTCGCACGCGATCTGACCTACGTGCCGGCGCCCGATCCGAACACGGCCGGCAGCGCACCGGTGCCGGTCACCCTGAAGGAAGCGCGCTTCGGACTGGCCGGTACCCTCAAGGCCTGGGCGGCGATCGGCCGTGCCGAGGTCGAGCGTGATGCGCAGAAGGCACAGCTGCGCTTCGATGTGCGCGGCAACGACCAGGCCGCGTCGATCCACCAGCTGCAGGCACAGACCCCGGGTGGCCAGCTGCAGGTGGAAGGCCAGGTGGCGTGGGCACCGCAGCTGGACTGGGATGCCAAGGCCACGCTGAAGGACTTCGACCCCGGCTATTTCGTGCCGGGCTGGAATGGCCGCCTGTCCGGCAACCTGGCCTCGAAGGGCCGCCAGCTGCCGCCGCCGGCCAATGCGCCGCCGGGTACCGCCGGCACGCTCGAAGCCACGGTCGATCTGCCGTCGCTGAAGGGCATGCTGCGCCAGCGCAACCTCGACGCGCAGGGCAAGTTCGCGTTGCAGGGCGCGCAGGGCCAGGGTGACCTGAAGCTGTCGCTGGGCAGCAGCCGGGTGACCGCGTCGGGCAAGGTCGGTGACCGCCTCGACATCGATGCGCGTTTCGAACCGCTGCAGCTGAGCGATCTGCTGCCGGGCGCCGATGGTGGCCTGCGCGGCCAGGTGCAGGTGAAGGGCCCGCGCGATGCACCGGACATCACCGCCGACCTGGTCGGCAACAACCTCAACTGGGATGGCTACGGCGCCGAAAGCGTGAGCATCAAGGGCCACCTGCCGTGGCGCGGCGACAGCGGCACGCTGGCGGTGCAGGGCCAGCAGGTCAACGCCGGCATGCTGCTGGAACGCTTGAATGTGGACGCGCAGGGCAGTGTCTCCAACCTGCGCCTGGCGGCGCAGACCCGCAACGAGATGGGCGCGGTCGAGCTGCAGGGCAGCGTGCGCCAGCAGGGCACGCAGTGGCGCGGCGAACTGGCTTCGCTGCGCATCGCGCCGGTGAAGGGCGATGCCTGGTCGCTTCGTGCACCGGCGGCGTTCGCGATCAACGGCGGAACCTACACGCTGTCCGAGGCCTGCCTGGCCGCCGCCAGCAGCGGCGCACTGTGCGCACAGGCCAACTGGCCGCGCGAGGGCCTGGTGGTGCGCAGTGATGCGTTGCCGTTGGCACTGGTGCAGCCGTGGTTGCCGCCGCAGTCCGGCCGCCGCATCTACCTGCGCGGCGATGTCAGCCTGGACGCGCAGATCCGCCCGCGCGGCAATGCCTGGGAAGGCCACGTGGAAGTGCGCTCGAAGGAAGGCGGCGTGCGCCTGGGCGAGAACCGCAACACCGTGGGCGATACCACCCGTGGCGAGCTGGTGCGATATGACCAGTTCTCGCTGAAACTCGACATGACCCCAGCCAGCATCAAGGGCTACCTGGGCATGGGCTTCCAGGGCAACGGCTTCGTCGACGCGAAGATGCAGACCGGCTGGGAAGCCAGCGCGCCGTTGAACGGCGAGCTCTACCTCAACATGTCGCGGCTGTACTGGCTGGAGCTGTTCTCGCCGGACATCGTGCGCCCGACCGGCCTGATCGAAGGCCACGTCAGCCTGCGCGGTACGCGTGGCCAGCCGTCGCTGGGTGGCGACGCGCAGCTGAGCAACTTCAAGGGTGAATTCCCGGCACTGGGCCTGACCTTCGACCAGGGCAAGGGCAGCTTCGTGGCGCAGCCCGATGGCTCGGCGAAGATCACTGCGCAGGCCAACTCCGGCCAGGGCACGCTGTACGTGGATGGTGGCCTGTCCTGGTTCGGCGATGCGCAGCCGCTGCAGCTGAAGATCCACGGCGAGAACGTGCTGCTGTCCAACACCAGCGAACTGCGCATCGTCGCCAATCCCAACCTCGACTTCACCCTGGCCAAGGCGGCGATGGAGCTGCGTGGCACCGTGCACGTGCCCGAGGCCGACATCGACCTTGAGCGCCTGGACCGTGGCACCTCGGTGTCCGAAGACGTGGTGGTGCTCGACCCGGCCGATCCGGAAGAGTCGCGCACCTCGCCGCTGGACATGGACCTGACGGTCAGCCTCGGCGACAAGGTGAAGATGACCGGCTTCGGCCTGAAGGGCGCGCTGACCGGCAAGATGCAGGTCTGGGCCAAGCCTGGCCGCGAAATGACCGCCAACGGCGGGCTGGAAGTCAGTGGCCGCTACAAGGCGTACGGGCAGGACCTGACCATCACCCGTGGCAACCTCACCTGGAACTACAACGCGGTGTCCGACCCGCGCATCAACATCCGTGCCGAGCGCCGGATCGGTGATGTCACTGCCGGCATCGACGTGACCGGGCGTGCGCAGCAGCCGCGTGCGGACGTGTGGTCCGAGCCGGCGATGTCGCAGTCCGAAGCACTGGCCTACCTGGTGCTGGGTCGCAGCCTGACCGGTGCCAGCAGCGACCAGGCCCAGCAGGTCAACGCGGCCTCGGCGGCACTCTCGGCCGGCAGCGGCCTGCTGGCGTCGCAGCTGGGTGCCAAGCTGGGCCTGGACGACGCCGGTGTGAGCCAGTCGCGCGCGCTAAGCGGCTCGGTGATCGGTGTCGGCAAGTACATCTCGCCCAAGCTGTACGTCGGCTACGGAGTATCGCTGGTCGGTGCCGGTTCGGTGATCACGCTGAAGTACCTGCTGCGCCGCGGCTTCGACGTGGAAGTGGAATCGAGCACGGTGGAAAACCGTGGTTCGATCAACTGGCGGCGGGAGAAATAACCCGTCGCCACTCAACCCCCCTCTGTGCCGGGGTCCATCTGGCGGACAACGGCGAAGGAACGGGCTGGCCTGCGCGGACGAGGCCCGTGCGTGAGCATGCCGAGTCCATCAAGCGGCGACGGTCGCTCGACGGGCGCTGGCGCGGACGCCGTCCGCGATGGAGTCCCTCCAACGAAGGGTGTCAGCATGAGGACGCCAGACACGATGACCACCGAGGCATGGATTGCCACGTGTTTCATGCTGGACGTGCTGATCGCGATGGGTCGAGCGGCATCACCCAGCAAGGCCAGCGCCGCCAGGACGGCCAGCACGACGAGAGCGCCCAGCAGGCAGCGGACAATTGCCACCTGCATCTTCATGAGATTGAAGCGCCTGGGTTCGGATATCGCCATCCAGAAGGCGACCTGATCCCCGTCCAATGGCGCCAGCGTGTCACGGACGCCATGCACCCCCAGACGCTGCATCGTGTGCCGCATGGTGGCAGCACGCCCGGGCACGCTGGCCGACAGCAGCGATTGCAGCCAGTGCCATGGTCGGGTCAAGCGTTCCACGCGGGCATGCGCCTCGATAGCGGACACCCGGTCGTGCGGTCGGTCCAGGGCTGCGGTGAGGGCCGCGTGGTTGCGCGGCTGCAGCTGCCAGTGGCGATGCAGCAGGTTGCGCCGTGCGCGGACGCGGTAGGGATCGATATCAGCCCGGATCTCATCCCAGCAGAAGTATCGACCGAGCAGATCGAAGTTGGACTCGCACAGCGGCCGGCCCTCGTGCAGCAGCTGCTGCAATACCACGTCACCGATACGCGGCCTGTCGGCCAATGACCACAGCTCCGGACGATGGGCCAGCCAGTGCTCGAAGCTGGCCGGGTCGGCATCGGTCGCGGTGTTGATCAGCAGACGCGCAAACCGGGGCAGGTTCAATGACGGCTCCACCACATCGTCCGGCAGGTCGGTGTCGAACGTGCATGGACGATGCAGCACCGGCATGTGGTCCATCGACGAATGGCTGTCGTACAGCGCCGGTGGGCCGGGTGGGCTGTTGTCTGCAGGTGGGGCCGACAGCGCTTCTGCACCGTCTTCCTCCTGCCATTGCGTGCGGTTGCGCACCCACAGCAGGGCCTCCTGGTAAGCCTCGTGCAGCGCCTGGAATGCCACGGGGTCTTCGTCAGGGCGCGCCGTGCGCAGTTTCTGCGCGTAGGCGCGCTTGATCGCCCGTTCGTCGGCGTCGGTGTCGAGCCCGAGCGCGTCCAGTGCCCGGTTCACACGGTGTTTCCAGAGGCCGGCGGGAGCCCGTCAATCGACGCGTGACGGCGCGTGCGATGTATGAACTCGGCTCCCCACTGCAGCAGGATCAGAACGATGCCTGCTTCGGCGATCAGCATGGCAAGCACCATGAACACGGCATGTCGGATTCCGAACCGTATCCGCGAACCGACGCGTCGCCACAGGCGCGTAGTCGCCAAGGGCAGTGCCATGAAGATCAACAGGGTACCTTCGATGCGGTGGCCAAGGCCATGGACAAGAACCAGGCTGCCGATCGCCATCAAGGGCGCTGGCAGCGCCAGCAGCCATCCCCAGCGTGAAGGGGGCAGATCCAGCGTCAGCTGGCGCAGCGCCCAGCGCACAGGCACCCACAGTGCGCCGATCGCAGCCAGCAGCAGGCCAAAAGGCACCCCCAGCTGGGCGAAAATCGCGGCTTCGCCCGTCTTTCCCTGGACCAGCGAGACGCCTGCGATTCCAGCAAAGAACAACAGGCTGCAAACGCCCAGCAGTACGCCACGCAGTGCGTTCAGCTGCCAGCGCCACCGGTTGGGCCGGGAGATGTCTGCAAGACTTCGCCAGAACAGGATCTGCTGCGGATCCCATGCCTCGGGCACCTGTTCCCTTCCGCCCGCCTCGATGGCATCCAGCAGTGCGTTGACTTCATTGATGTGCTCGGGCAGCTGCGCCTGCCAGAGGGATCGTCGCGGGTGCCATGGCTGCGACAGGTAACGCAGGCAACGGCTGACCGTGATCTTCCCCAGCCGCAGGCTGCCCTCTTGTTCAAGCAGTGCCGACAGCTCCGCCGCATTCCCGGTCTCGGCGGCCCAGCGTCGATGACCGCGCGACTGGATCGATGCCAGCCTGTCCGGATCCACGCCATCGTGTACATCATCCCAGCCAAAGCAGCGTGCCAGCAGACCCATGTTGGCTGCGCTGATGCCGTTGTGACTGCGTGCCAGTTCATCCAGCAGCGCGTCGCCCACCAATGGCTTGTAGCGCAGCGACCACAGCACCGGCGTGGCTTCCAGCCAGGGGCCGAAGTCGTCGACCGGCAACAGGTATGCCTGGCGCAGGATCAACTGGGCGTGGCTTGCTACATCGACCACCCCGTCCAGCTCCACCACCGGTGCCGTGCGCAGCAGCACAGGCGTGCCGCGGGGTGGCAACGGAGGCGAGTACGAACGCGTTTCGGGTGGCGCCCATGCCACGTCGGCGTCGTGCGGCCAGGGGCCGATATCGGCTGCATGCTCCGCCGGTTCGTCCTCGTCCTCGTCCTCGTCCTCGTCCGCAGCATCGGTACCGGCCAGCGCTTCCTGGCGGACCCAGTCCAATGCTGCCTGATAGGCCTCATGCAGGTGCTGGAAGGCGACGGGATCCTGGTCGGGGCGAGTCACCCGCAGGCGCTTTGCGTAGGCGCGCTTGATCGCGCGCTCGTCAGCGGATTCGTCCAGCTCCAGGACGTGAAGTGCCCAGCTCATGCATCGCGCTCGAGGGTGTCGAGTGCCTCGTCCAGCTGATGGCGATGACGCTCGACGGCAACGGCATCCTGGCTCTCCAGCACATGGCGGAAGCTGCTCAGCCACGACTGCAACTGTTCGCGGTGATGGATGCGTTCCTCGTAAAGGCGCTCGGTGCGGGCGATCACCGCGAGGTTGGGCTGGGCGTCACGCGGGTGGATCTTCAGCGCTTCCAGTGCGCGCAGGCGCTGCTGGATCTCTTCGGGTGACAGCAGTCCGGGATTCTGCTCCAGGATGAGCTCGTGGCGCTTGCCGGTGGCGTCCTCGGTGACTTCGACCTGCAGCAGCCCATTCACGTCGTAGGTAAAGCGGGCGGTGACGCTGCGTTCTTGCATCGAGACAGAATGGGTCAGCGGCACGGTCAGCTCACCGAGCTTGATGTTGCGATCCACCGTCGGGCTCTCGCCCTGGAACACGTCGATGCGAATGGCGCTTTGCCGCTCGTGCACCGGGTAGAAGCGATCCTCGCGGCTGACCGGCACCACGCTGTTGCGCTGGATGATCGGGTGGAAATAGCCGCTGCGCTCGCCACCGGAAGCATCCTGGCGGGACACCTGCGTGCCCAGCGTGTAGGGGCAGACATCGGTCAGCACGACCTCGCGCAGCGATTCGTCGCGTGCCTTCAGCCCGGCGGCAACGGCGGCACCCAATGCAATTGCCTGGTCCGGATGGACGTGGCGCAGCGGCAGCCGGCCGAACATGCGGGTCGCCAGCTTGCTGACCATCGGCATGCGTACCGCACCGCCGACCAGGATGATGTCGTCCAGCGCCTCGGGCTTGAGCCGGGCGTCGCGGATCGCGCGTTCGATGGGCGCACGCATGCGCAGCAGCAGTGGCTCGCAGAGCTGCGTGTAGCGTGCCTCGTCCATCTGCCACTGGCGTTCGCTGCCGGCCAGGGGCAACTGCAGGCTGGCGGCGCCGCTCAGGCTGAGTTCGCGCTTGAACAGTTCCAGCCGACGCAGCAGCTGCGCCTGTTCGGCAGCGGACAGGTCGCCGGCGGACGTGCCCTGGTCGGCATGGAAGGCCTGCACGAGTACCTGCAGGAAATCCTCGCCGCCCAGGAAGTTGTCGCCGGCGCTGGCATGTACTTCGACCACGCCGTCGAACAGTTCCAGGATGGAGACATCGAAGGTGCCACCGCCCAGGTCCAGCACCAGCACGCGGCCTTCGCCATCACGCTCCTGCAGGCCATAGGCCAGCGCGGCGGCCGTGGGTTCATTGATCAGGCGCTCGACGCGGATGCCGGCCAGCTCGCCGGCCGCCCGGGTGGCCTTGCGCTGGGCGTCGGAGAAATACGCCGGTACGCTGATCACCGCCTCCTCCACCTTGTGGCCCAGGGCGGCTTCAGCGTCAGCCAGCAGCGAGCGCAGCACCATGGCCGAGAGCTCCTCGGGGCGGAAACTGCGCTCACCCAGCCGGGTCTCGCGATCGCTGCCCATCCAGCGCTTGAAGTGGGCCACGGTCTGCTGTGGATGGCTGACCAGGCGGTCGCGGGCCGGCTGGCCAACCAGCACGGCGCCATCCACCAGGCTCACCACCGACGGCGTCAACAGCTCGCCATGGGCATTGGGGAACAGCTGCGGCCCGGCTGCCGTGTGCATGCCGACGAGGGAATGGGTGGTGCCAAGATCGATACCGACGATCATCTGCTGACGTCCGATGTGCAGAAAACGGCAATTCTAGGAGTGCGGCGCAGGCCTGACTATCGGGCGTTGCCCGACAGCGCCCCAGCGGCTATGGTCCCGAGCTGTTCTGTCGTACCGGATTGCCTCATGTCACCACGCAAAGCCCTTCCCACCGCCCTGGCCCTGGGCCTGACCCTCGCCGCGGGTGCCCACGCCGATGAAGGCATGTGGATGCCGACCCAGCTGCCGGAACTGGCCAAGCCGCTGCAGGCAGCCGGCTTCAAAGGCAATCCGGCCGACCTGGCCAACGTCACCGCGCCGCCGCTGAGCGCGGTGGTGCGTGCCGGTGGCGGCACCGGCTCGTTCGTGTCCGCCGATGGCCTGCTGCTGACCAACCACCACGTGGCGATGGGCGTGATCCAGTACAACAGCTCGCCCGAGCACGACCTGATCAACGGTGGCTTCATCGCCAAGGATCGTGCCGACGAGCGCCCGGCCAACCCGGACTTCCGCGTGCTGGTCACCGTCGGCTTCGACAAGGTGACCGACCAGGTGCTCGCGCAGGCCCGTGGCAAGACCGGTCGCGCCTATTTCGATGCGGTGGACGCGGCCAGCAAGCAGATCGTGGCCGAGTGCGAGAAGGATGGCAGCGTGCGCTGCTCGGTGGCCAACATGTACTACGGCACCGACTTCTACCGCATCGCCCAGCTGGAACTGAGCGACGTGCGCCTGGTGTATGCACCGCCGCGCGCGATAGGCAACTACGGCGACGAGATCGACAACTTCATGTGGCCGCGCCACACCGGCGACTTCACCCTGCTGCGCGCCTATGTCGGCAAGGACGGCAAGCCGGCCGCCTATAGCAAGGACAACGTGCCCTACCAGGCGCCGGCACACCTGCAGATGTCGGTGGAAGGCCCGAAGGAAGGCGATTACGCGATGCTGGCCGGTTACCCGGGCATCACCTACCGCCACCGTACCGCCGCCGAATTCGCCAGCCAGATCGATGCCGTGCTGCCTCGCCGCGTGTCGGTGTTCCAGCAGATGATCGACACCATTGAGGCCGCCAGCGCCAAGGATGCGCAGGCACGTACCCGCTACGCCTCGCAGCTGCAGTCGCTGAAGAACAACCGCAAGCGCGCTGCCGGTGAACTGGAAGGCCTGCTGCGCAGCGATGCCAAGGCCCAGCGTGCCGCCGACGAGACGGCGATGCTGGCTGCCACCGACCGCAAGTACCAGGGCGATATCAAGGCGCTGCTGGCCAACCTGTCGCAGGGCGCGGCGGTGGGCGAGCGTGACCTGCTGCTGGACCAGATGGCCGCGCAGAGCCAGCTGCTGCGCTCGGCGCTGCTGCTGGAGCGCCTGCGCATTGAATCGGCCAAGCCTGACGCGCAGCGCGAGAGCGGCTACCAGCAGCGCGACCAGGCGATGATCGAAGGCGTGCTCAAGCAGGTCCAGCGCCGCTACGCACCGGAGGTCGAGAAGGCCCTGCTGACCACATTGCTGACCCGCTACCAGCAGCTGCCGGACGCACAGCGCGTGGCCGAGTTCGACGCTGCCTTCGGCCGCACCCCGGAGCAGCTGGCCAAGGCGCTGGACACCCTGTACGCCGGCACCCAGCTGGGTGACGAGGCGCAGCGCCTGTCGCGCTTTGCTGCCGCCCGCGAAGGCAAGGCCCTGGCCGCAGACCCGCTCATCGCCGTGGCCGGCCCGCTGGTGGCCGCGCAGCTGCGCATCGAGAACGAGAGCAAGACCCGCGAAGGCGAGCAGTTGCGCCTGCGCCCGGCGTACATGCAGGCGCTGTTCGCCTGGCGTGCCAAGCAGGGCCGTGCGGTGTACCCGGATGCCAACCGCACCCTGCGGATCAGCTACGGCAAGGTCGAGGCGCTGCACCCGCGCGACGGCGTGACCTACTCGCCGGTGACCACCGTGGCCGGCATTGTCGAGAAGAACACCAACGCCTATCCGTTCGATGCTCCCAAGCCGCTGCTGGCGGCGATCGCCAAGGGTGACTTCGGCAGCACCGCCGACCCGGCGCTGAAGACCCAGACGGTCAACTTCCTGACCAACCTGGACACCACCGGCGGCAACTCCGGCTCGCCGGTGCTCAACGCCAAGGGCGAACTGATCGGCCTGAACTTCGACAGCAACTGGGAATCGGTCAGCGCCAGCTGGTGGTTCGACCCGCGCTACAAGCGCGCCGTGCACGTGGACATGCGCTACCTGCGCTGGCTGCTGGCCAAGGTCTACCCGGCGCCCGAGCTGCTGAAGGAAATGGGCGTGCCGGCCCAGTAAGAAGCCGGCCACGACCAACGGTCGTGGCCCGCACCGCGTAGACCCCCACCTTGGTGGGGGTGGTTGCCCCCAACGAGCCCGCACCCCCGGCCACGCCTGGCCTACACTGCGGGTTCCTCCGACGGAAACACACGCGTGGTCTCCAGTTGGATCCTGCTGCTGGTCTCGGTTGCCTATGCCGCGCTGCTGTTCGGCGTAGCGTGGTGGGGTGACCGTCGGCCGATGTATCCCGACCGGCCGTGGCTGCGGCCGGTGGTCTACAGCCTGGCGCTGGCCGTTTACTGTTCGTCGTGGACCTTCTACGGCGCCGTGGGTACCGCCGTGCGCAACGGCATCGGCTACCTGCCGATCTACATCGGTCCGTTGCTGCTGCTGTTGTTCGGCTGGCGCATCATCGAGCGCCTGGCGCTGATCGCGCGCAGCCAGAACGTGGTCTCCATCGCCGATTTCATCTCCTCGCGCTTCGGACGCTCGCGGCGGCTGGCGGCGCTGGTGGCGATCATCGCGCTGATCGGCATCATTCCGTACCTCGCCCTGCAGTACAAAGCGGTGGCGATGAGCCTGCAGGTGCTGACCGGCAACACCGGCCCCACCGGTTTCTTCACCGACCCGGCGCTGTACGTGGCGTTGCTGATGGCGTTGTTCGCCACGCTGTTCGGCACCCGCCAGGTCGATGCCACCGAGCACCACCACGGCATGATGCTGGCGATCGCCTTCGAATCGGTGATCAAGCTGCTGGCGATGGTGGCGGTGGGCGTGTTCGCCTACCTGTGGCTGAGCAACCGCACCGACGCGGTGGTGGAGTCGGTGCATACACTGTTCACCGGGCTGCCGCCGGTGGGATTCATCTCGCAGACGCTGCTCAGTTTCCTGGCCATCATATGCCTGCCGCGCCAGTTCCACGTGGCGGTGGTCGAGTGTGGTGACGTGCGCGACGTGCGCCGCGCGCGCTGGATGTTCGGTGGCTACCTGGTGCTGATCTCGGGCATGGTGCTGCCGATCGCCACCGCCGGCGTGACCCTGTTCGGCACCGGCGGCAGCGTCGCCGACGACTCGATGGTGCTGGCGCTGCCGCTGGCCGAGGGCCGCAATGCGCTGGCGCTGATCGCCTATGTGGGCGGCTTCTCGGCAGCCACCGGGATGGTCATCGTCTCGTCCATCGCACTGGCCACCATGGTCAGCAACGACCTGGTGATGCCGGTGCTGCTGCGCCGGAGCGGTGACCACCAAGAGGCCGCCGACGTCGCCTCGCGCGTGCTGTGGATCCGCCGCCTGGCGATCCTGCTGCTGGCATTGATGGCCTACAGCTACTACCGCACCAGCAGCAACGACAGCACGCTGGCCTCGTACGGCCTGATGGCGTTCGCGGCGGTGGCGCAGTTCGCGCCCGGCCTGATCGGCGGGCTGTACTGGCGCGGCGCCAGCCGCCGTGGCGTCGAGGTGGGCATGCTGCTGGGCTTCGCCACCTGGCTGTACACCCTGCTGCTGCCGGCGATGACCATGGCCGGTTGGGTTGACGCGGGCTGGGTGCAGCACGGCCCGTTCGGCATCGAGTGGCTGCGCCCGCAGCAGCTGTTCGGCATGACCGGCTGGGACCCGCTGACCCATGGAACCTTCTGGTCGCTGCTGGTGAATGCGGCAACGATGATGCTGGTGTCCGCGCGTTGGCGCCCCGGCGTGGACGAACGCCTGCGTGCCGCGCCGTTCCTCGATCCTTATGCCGAACGCCCGTCGGTGGCGGGTGGCTGGCCCGGCCACGTGCACGTGGGCGACCTGCTGGCGCTGGCCTCGCGCGTGGTCGGCGAACGCCATGCACGGCGTTCGTTCTTCGAGCAGGCGCAGTCGCTGGGCCGCGAGCTGCAATCCTCTGCGCCTGCGGACCGACCGTGGGTACAGTTCACCGAGCGCCTGCTGGCCGCATCGATTGGTGCGGCATCGGCGCGCCTGCTGCTGACCAGCCTGCTGCGTGGCTCGGGCATGGACCTGGGCGAAGTGGTGGCGGTGCTGGACGAAGCCGGGCAGGAGCTGCGCTTCAACCGCGAGATCCTGTCGACCACGCTGGAGAACATCAGTGCCGGGGTCAGCGTGGTCGATCCGGACATGCGCCTGACCGCATGGAACCGCCGTTACCAGGACATGTTCGGCTACCCCGACGGCATGCTCTACGTGGGCCGCCCGGTGGCCGACCTGATCCGTTACAACGCCGAGCGTGGCGAGCTGGGCGAGGGCGATATCGAAGTGCAGATCAACCGCCGCATCGGCTACATGCGCGCCGGTTCACCGCACGTGTTCGAGCGCACCCGCAGCGACGGCAAGGTGATCGAGATGCGCGGCCAGGCACTGCCCGGCGGCGGCTACGTGACCAGCTACAACGACATCACCGATTACAAGCACGCGGAAAAGGCACTGCTGGAAGCCAACGAGACGCTGGAACAGCGCGTGGCCGAGCGCTCGCACGAGGCCGAGGTCGCGCAGCAATCGAAGACGCGCTTCCTGGCGGCGATCAGCCATGACGTGCTGCAGCCGCTGAACGCCGCGCGCCTGTTCGCTTCCGCGCTGCGCGACAGCGACCACGTGAGCGACGAGCAGAAGCACCTGGCCGAGCGCGTGGATGCGTCGCTGCGTGCTGCCGAAGAACTTCTTGATGGCCTGCTGGACGTGTCGCGCCTGGATGCCGGTGGCCTGCACCCGGTGATCGGGGAGTTCGACGTGAGCGCGTTGATGCGCGAGCTGGCGGCGCAGTACACGCCGGTGGCCGCAGGTCGTGGCCTGCGCCTGGACCTGTTCGCGCGCCCGGCCTGGGTACGCAGCGATCGCCGCCTGCTGCGCCGCGTGCTGCAGAACTTCCTCGCCAACGCATTGCGCTATACCCGGCAGGGCCGCATCGTGCTGGCGGTGCGCCATCGTGGCGACGAAGTGGAGCTGCAGGTATGGGATACCGGCCCCGGCATTCCCGAGCACCACATGCGGCAGATTTTCGATGAGTTCCACCGCTACCAGCAGCCGTTCGACTGGGGCGAGCAGGGACTGGGCCTGGGCCTGTCGATCTGCCAGCGTATCTCGCGACTGCTGGACCATCGCCTCAATGCCCGCAGCCGCGTCGGCAGCGGCTCGATGTTCTCGATCATCCTGCCGCGTGTGGCGCCGCTGCCGGGCTACACCGAACTGGCCACGCCGGTGCAGGCCGTGGCCACGCCGCTGCGCAGCGATTCGCTGGCTGGCCTGCGCGTGCTGTGCGTGGACAATGACGAGGAGATCCTCGACGGCATGCGCGCGCTGCTGGGCCGCTGGCAGGTGCAGGTGATCACCGCCGCCACCGTCGACCAGGCGCTGGAGAAGATTGCCGAGCGCCCGCAGGTGATGCTGGTGGACTACCACTTGCATGACCGCATGGATGGCCTGGATGCGCTGGTGGCGCTGCGTGAAGCGGCCGGCTATCCGCTGCCGGGTGCACTGCTGACCGCCGATGGCCGCGACGAGCTGAAGCGGATGGCGCGCGAACGCGGCTACCGCGTGCTGACCAAGCCGATCAAGCCGGCCTCGCTGCGCGCCTTCCTGGGCGCACTGCGCGATGCTGGCAACAGCGACGCCTGACGGGCAACTGTAGAGCCGAGCGCACGCTCGGATCGCGCGTGGTGCGTGGTATTCCGTGGTTCGGCCGAACAGCAGCCGAGCATCGGCTCGGCTCTACAAGTTCCCGGTTGCGCGACCCCTCTGTAGAGCCGAGC
>NZ_JASJSI010000048.1:0-2436 GCF_030237085.1 Stenotrophomonas maltophilia group sp. Smal32 | reverse complement strand
CACGCTCGGATCGCGCGTGGTGCGTGGTATTCCGTGGTTCGGCCGAACAGCAGCCGAGCATCGGCTCGGCTCTACAAGTTCCCGGTTGCGCGACCCCTCTGTAGAGCCGAGCCCACGCTCGGCTCGCACGTGCAGCGCGGCGCTGATATAGCCATCGCTATACAAACCAGCCCTGCCTGCGCGTTTGTCTGGAAATGCGCCACGCGCGGATCGCGGTGCTAAGCTGCGCGTCCCCTTGGGGAGTAGCCGGATTCCTTCGCAGGAATCGTCCACGTCAACATACTCGGCCAGTGCGCCGTGGCGTGGACAACCATGATGGTTGGCGAGACCAGCGGCCCGCGCGCGCAACGTCAGGTTGGGCGCGAGCGCGAGCCGTGCGTCCGTCCTTGCCCGACCTTCAGCAGCCGCCAATGTCCCCCATTTCGATCCTCCTGATCGGCTTTGCCATGTCCACCGATGCCTTCGCCGCGGCGATCGGCAAGGGTGCTGCCATGCGCAAGCCGGTGTTCCGCGATGCGCTGCGCGCCGGCATCATCTTCGGCGTCATCGAGGCGATCACGCCGATCATCGGCTGGTTGCTCGGCCGTGCCGCCCTGCAGTACGTCGAGGCCTTCGACCACTGGATCGCCTTCGGCCTGCTCGGCGCGCTGGGCATCCACATGATCTACAACGGCCTGCGTCCGGACAGTGCCGAGGAAGACGAAGACCCCTCGCAGCACCACGGCTTCTGGAAGCTGGCACTGACCGGTTTCGCCACCAGCATCGATGCGATGGCGGTGGGTATCGGCCTGGCCTTCATGGACGTGCATATCGGCGTGATGGCCGCGGTCATTGGCCTGTGCACGCTGACCATGGTCACCGTCGGCATCATGCTTGGCCGCGTACTGGGCAGCATGGTCGGCAAGCGTGCCGAGATCATCGGCGGCGTGATCCTGGTGATCATTGGCGCGACGATCCTGTACGAACACCTGCACGGTGTGGCGTAACACACGGACCTGTAGAGCCGAGCCCATGCTCGGCTGGCGTGCGAAGCAGCCGAGCGTGGGCTCGGCTCTACATTGCGGCAATGGCCGACATGCAGCGCAGCATTTCGCTGATGTGGAGATCGTCTGCTGCGTCATAGTCTTCCTGCATGGCCAGTCCCGCACTCCGTTATGGTCGTTGGTCGCATACCGGCAATGTCTATGCGATCACCACGGTGACGCGTGCGCGCCGTCCCTGGTTCAGTGACAAGGCCAACGTTGATCTGCTGATCGAAGCCCTGCGCACGGTAGAGCGGACGGGTCGAAGCTTCTCCCTCGCCTGGGTGATCATGCCGGATCACCTGCACTGGTTGATCGAGTTGCGTACCGGCACGCTCGCCGGCTGCATGCAGATCCTGAAGTCCAGGAGTGGACGATCCATCGCCAGGCGTGTTGATGCGAATGCACCGATCTGGCAGCCGGGGTACTACGACCATGCGTTGCGCAGGGATGAATGCCTGCGCACGCAGGCGGTGTATATCGCGGCCAATCCAGTACGCGCAGGGCTGGCCAACTGTCTCGGTGAATATCCCCACGCCTGGAGCAGGTGGCCTCTGCGGGACTAGTGTGGTCTTCAGACGAAGAGCAGCCGAGCGTGGGCTCGGCTCTACAAGGGCATCATGAGATGCCCATGCTCGGCTCCGCAGCCCGTCACGGTCAATCTTCTTCCGGCGGCAGCACAATGGCGTCGTCGTCGATGGCCAGCTTGCCGGCCATCAGCACGGCCTGGGTGCGGTTGGTCACGCCGAGCTTGCGCAGGATGGCGGTGACGTGGGCCTTGATCGTTGCTTCGGAGACGTTGAGGTCGTAGGCGATCTGCTTGTTCAAGCGGCCTGCGCCCAGCATCTGCAGCACGCGGAACTGCTGCGGGGTCAGCTCGCGCAGACGCTGGCCGACTTCGCGCTCCTCTCGCTCGGTCGGTGGCACGTTGTGCGCTTCCGGAGGTGCCCAGGTCTCGCCATCGAGGATGGTGCCCAGCGCATGGCCGATGGTGTCCGAGTCGGCCGACTTGGGAATGAAGCCCAGCGCGCCGTGGTCGAGCGCACGCCGCATCACCGTCGCTTCTTCGCGCGCGGAGACCACCACCACCGGCAGGTGCGGGTGCAGCGAGCGCATGTGCACCAGTGCGTTGAAGCCCTGCGCACCGGGCATGTTCAGGTCCATCAGGACCAGGTCGGCGTCGTTGTGCTGATCGGCCAGTGCATACAGCGCTTCCACGCTGTCGGCCTCGAACAACTGCACGCCAGGGATGACCCGCTGCACGGCGCCACGCAGGGCTTCGCGGAACAGCGGGTGGACATCGGCAATCAGGAGGGTGGTCATGGTCGGGGGGAACCGTGGGGGAAAGTGTTCGGGGGCCAAGCCCCTGGGGTCAGAGCCCTTTCCTTGCGGAAAGGGATCTGACCCCGGGTCG
>NZ_JASJSI010000047.1:0-33797 GCF_030237085.1 Stenotrophomonas maltophilia group sp. Smal32 | reverse complement strand
CCCTTCCATCGTCGCCATAGATCTCGCTTCTGGGCTCGAGACATGCCGGGCCGCCCCATCCTTGCCATATCGTTCGCTCCTATCAGTGCAACTGTTGATCATGTTGCATTGACGGGTTGAACTCACCATCGCCAACTTTAAGCAGTACGCTCACACCTCGGACAGCCTCTCCGGCTGGACCAGTGCGCGGTATGCGGTCGGGAACCGCGTTGGCTTCGGCATACGCAAGCCATTTCAATAAGCGATCTGTCGAGAGCAAGCGACCTCCGAAATGTCACGGAGCGACATGGCCAAAGCGGCAGCCGCTTCCTGTTCCGCTTCCGTCATTCTATCCAGCAGCCACTCGTACACGCCACGCCAGCGTTCTCTGTAACTGGACTCATCCCGGCCGATGGCAGCAGCCCGCCGCCGATCGCTGACCGGGCCGAGCCCCGATCCGCCACACACCTTGCACGGCACCAGCAGCTCCCCAACCATCGCCTGGCCCCTGCCCTCGCAGGCCGCGCAGTGCGGCCGCTTGGCGATCTCGCTGATCACTGCCGCCGCCAGGGTCGGCAGCGACTCCAAGGTGCTGATCGGCCAGCACTGCGCCTTGATCCGGCCGAGCCGCTGCTGGGCCGCATCGCGGTTCGCCCGCTGCTCCGCCGTCGCCGCGCCGCCCCAGCCCATGCACACCTCAGCCAGCCCAAGATCCGTCCGGGCCTCAGCCAGCCGGCGCTGCTGGCGCTGCAGCTCTGGCGTCACCAGCGCGATCACCGCGTCCCGCAGCTTGTGCCGGCGCAGCGCGGCGCCGTCCGGCCACCAGCACGCCTCCAGCAGCTCCCGGCCAAGCCCAGCCGGCACCATGCCAAGCGCCGCGGCAATGTCCTGGTTCGTCAGGTCGGGCTTCCCGCCTCCCCGGCCGATGTCGAACTTCACCGTGGTCGGCCCCAGCCGCCCCATCGCCTCACGTGGATTCATGCCCGTTCCCCTGTCGTTGAGTGGCCGGCCGCCGCCGGCCCGCCCGTAATCCGCACCACCACTTGGCCGCCTGGCCGGCGCTCACTGCTGACGACCGGGTGGCTGATAAAACGCTTGTCGTCGATGCCCAGCACCTGCGCGATGCCGTCCCGGTACGCCTTGAACCGCCCAAGCATGTTGTCGTCGTCCGGCAGCGCCTTCCCCGGCGCCTGGTGGAAGCTCACCCACAGGTGCAGTTTCCCCGCCGGCAGCTGCAGCGCGCGCCAACCCGCCTCGTGCGCCAGCACCACCGCCGTCTGTCGGGCGTGCTTCGTCGCCCGAGCCTTCACCCGGAAGTGGACTCTGGCGTTCGGTGACAGTTCCTTGCTCGGCCAGGGCAGAACAAGCTCCAGCGCGCGGTCAGCCTGCATGGGCCTGCACCGCTTCGACGAATGCCCGGCGCCACCTGTACGCCGTTGCCCTGCTGATACCGAAATCTGCGCGCAACGTCTCGACCGATGGGACGCTGTGCCCGTATCTGACCACCATCCGAAACGCCAGCGTCAACGACGCGTTCTGCGTGTTCGGGTTTGGCCAGCCCGCCTGCTCGCACACGTGCTCCGAAGATCTCGCCATCACGGCACCTTCCTTCTCGCGGGAATCAACTCGACCAGTGCCCACGCCTGGTCTCTGACACGACGCGACAGGGGTTTGGACTGCCCACGCCCGGCGATGAACTCGACCGAGGTGATTGCATCGCTCAGGAGGTGGCGCAGCTGGGTCTCCTGCACCATCACGTAGCCCTCGGGCGGCGTGGGGGCCGCAGCTTCGCGACCACTTCCAGTTTCGAACCCGAAGCGCAGCAGCTGTCCGATGAGGCGCAGCTCAAGCTCGTAGCTCTCCAGGTCCTCGCCCTCCCGAACGTTCTCGGCTTCCTGATGGTGACCCCACTCGTCCAGGCAACTGGCCAGCAGCTCACTCACCCGCTTCTCGATGGCGTCCATCAGTGCTTCCCTTTGATTTCAGGAACGGGCTCAAACTGCTCGTAGGTGCCCTTGAAACGGCCCAGGTGATCGCTGATCACCTCCATTCCGATCCCTTCCATACAAGGAACATCCAGAACAGAAACGCGTGCGATCTCGCCACAAAACGGGAACACGTCCGGGTCTTCCTTCACCACGACCAACTGGCCCACGCGGAACACGGTGTTCATGCGCGCTGCTCCCAGCTGGCCGTCAGACGCTGCACCTGCCCGCCGCGTGCCTCGAACTGCTCCACCGTTTCGGCCGGCCGCTGACTGTTCTTATCCTTGCCCCACGCCTTCGCCGGGGCCAAGCCCGACAGCCGCTCCACTTGAGAACGGTTGATGGTCATCTTGTCCACGCGTGGTGCCTTCGGCTGTGCGCCGTTGCGCGCACGGTAGGCTCGGCCGCGCTCGATGCGCCGCTCGCGGAGTTCCTCCGCCGTCGCCTTGTGGAAGCGCATGCCCTGCCCGCTGTAGCGGTATGCGGCGGTGGCCCTGGCGCCGCTCTTCACCAGGTAGCCGCAGCTCACCAGCCACGTCAGCACATCGCGGACGCCGTTGCGCTCCTTCGTCTTGTCGACGCCGGTCACGTCCATCAACTCGAACACCTGCTGGTGGCCGAGCGACTGGCCCTTCCGCGCTTCGAAAATGGTCCTGACCTCGTCGGACAGGCCTGTCGGCTTAGCCATTGGCGGTTCTCCTGAGATGGTTTACATAGGTCTGCTGCGCGATCAGTTCGTCATCGGAGCAGTACAGCTCGTGGAAGGTTCTGGAGCCATCTTTCAAGCTCCAGCCGTAGACCTTGGACATCCATGCGAACGACCTCCCCTCTTGCGGGATGCGCTCGTGGTGCCACTGGCACATGGCGAAGCCGAAGGCATGGCCGCGCCGGATGTTTCCTGACTTGCAGTGGTGGTAGTCGCAGCCGTAGACCACGCGGTGCTGAGGAAGCAGGTTCCGCGTGTAGAGCAGAAGGCAGACCATGCACGGCCCTGCCTTCGCCTTGCGGATCCGGCGTGCTTCTTCCTTCGTCGGCGGTGGTGCCTTCGACCACATCAGCGCGCGCCCTGGTCCGCCAGCCACCACCCGTGCTGCCAGGCTTCCGCCTTCTCGCTCATCGGCCCAGCCCTGCGGTTAGCACCGTCCTCGGTCTCGCATTCGATCCAGATCAGGTGCGGGTTGTCGCTCAGGCGCAGGCCGTTGAGCCGCGCCGAGTAACCGGCGTTGATCTCCTTGGCGAACTTGCTGCGCGTGCTGTAGTTGGTGAAGTCCATCAGCGCCTGTCCCTCGTCGTGCTGCGCCGTGCGGCGCTCAGTTCCTGGTCCCGCTTGTCCCATCCGGCCTGCCAGCGGCGTCGCCGCGTCACACCGTCCTGCCCCATCTCGTACCGCGGCGCTGATTCCCGGCTACGGCAGGCATCCCGCGCCCAGCGCCCGGCCTGCTCGGCCTGGGCCAGCTCCGCTTCAGTCACCATCGAAGTTCAGCTCGGCCGCAGCCCGCTCCATCGCGGCGCGCGCCGAATCCCGATCCCGCACCGGCCGCACGCCGTGCTTCTCCTGCTCGATCGCCAGCACCGGCTGCGGCAGCGGGTTGCCATCGACCACGTGCTGGACAGCGCGCGTGTAGGCCTCCTCCAGCATCCGGCGCTGCTGCGATCCGTGGTCGGCCGAGGCGTAGACGTGCAGGTCCAGCAGCGAGCGCACCAGCACCGTGAAGCCGCTCTGCGGCCGGCCCGGCGCCATCTCCCGCTCCACCGCCGCCATGACCGGAATATCCAGGCACATCGTCAGGAACCTCGGCGGGTTCGGCGGCCACTCCCGGCCCTCGGTCAGGCAGCAGGCCATGCCGCGCGCGTGCTGTGCCCGGCTACGGCCCTGCAGCACCTGTAACCACGTGCCGGCTGCGATGGTCAGGCTGCCGTCCTTCTTGAACGGCGCCGCGCCGTTCTCGCGCTCCCACTTGCCCGGGAACATGGCCGTCATCTGCTTCCAGAACTCCCACAGGTAGCCCGACTGCGCCTCGCTCAGCGGCTCAGCCGACGACGGCAAACTCGGCGTCGACGACATCGCCTGGCTCGAACCCAGCGCCGCCATCGTGGCCACAGCCTCGGCGTTGGGCGTAGAACTGCTGTTCGAGCTGCTCGGTGCGGTCGGCAGAACCGTGTTGAGGGCTTGCATGGGTTGCTCCTGCGGATGGCTGGGCGACAGGGATCACGGGCAGCGACAGGCCGGCGGCCATGGTCTGCTTCAGGGATTCGTTCGGGTCGTGGCCGGCGGTGATCAGGTCCAGCAGCTGCTGGCGGACCTGCAGCCAGCCCTGGACCGACAGCGGTCGGCGGATCGCGGCGCGGTGCCGGACGAACCGGGCCAGCTGCTCGCGGTCGACACCGGTCGGCGTGCTTCCGAAACCGGCCAGCTCGCGGTCGACCTGCTCGGCGGTCAGCGCCAGCGGATCGGCCTCGCGCTCACACTCGCGGTGTGAGGGTTGCTCTTGGTTGCTCTTGGTTGCTCTTGGTTCGGGTGCAATAGCTGTTGCACCCTTTTCAACGCCGTTTTGCACCCTTTCCTGCGTCGTTTTGCACCCTTCTGAGGCCTGTTTTGCACCCTTTGCAAAGGGTGCAATTTCTGCACCCTTCATCCATTCAGGGTTGATCCGATACTGGCGAGTACGACCGCCTTCACCGAACCCGCTGCGACGGCCACCGATGCCGGCGTTGACCAGCACCAGCCAGCCGGATTGCTCCATGCGGCGCAGCTGATACTGCACCGAACGCTCCGACTGCCGGGTCTTCTCGGCCAGCCGCGCAATCGACGGGAAGATGTGCGTGCCATCGTCGTGCGCGTGGTCTGCCAGGGCCAGCGCCAGCAGCATCTCGCCGCCGCCGTTCGGGTAGCGGTCGAAGACCATGCCTGTAACTCGTGCGCTCACGTCAGATCCCCAAGGCCAGGTTCTGGCCCGGTGCGACCGGCCACCAGGTGCAAGCGGTGCGGCCGCTGACCGCGCACGGCTTGTTGGGGCCGCGCCACACGCGGCCGGTCTTGATCAGCTCAGGCAGACGGCGGGCCAGCATGTAGCGGTCCAGGCCGGTAGCCTGCGCCAGCTCTTTGCTGGTCATGCCGGGGTTGTCCGTCACAGCCTTGGCGCTCTGGTCGTGCTGGTGCGCCTGCAGGCCGCTGGCGACCACGTAGTGCGCCGCGTCGTGACTGGTGCTCAGGTCGCTGGAACGAGCCGGATGGTTCATTGCGCATCCCTCGCGGCAGCGTTCGCCGCATGCTGGGCAAGCTCGGCAAAGATCTCCTGCAGGCGCGCGCAGTGCTGCGCGATGGTGCTGGCCTCGTTCGGCGTGATCCGCTGATCAGCCATCGCTTCGGCGATGACCTCGGCCAGATCACCCTTGGCGCCGGCGGCTGCAAGCAGCGCGCCGATCAGGCTGCCGCTGGTCCTGCCTTCCATCTTGCTCAGCGTGTAGCCGTGCTCGCCGGCCAAGGCGTGCAGGATTCGATAGTCACCGGTCACGCCCATCACCTCGCTAGCCTCGACCAGCGTCAGGTGGTGGGTGGAGTTGTTCGGATTGACCTTGTTCCGGAGCACCGCCGCTGACATGGCAATGCGCGGTGCCAGAGACTCGCTACCGCCTGGATAGCCATGCACGGTCTTGTGGGCTGCGTCGATGATGTTCATTCGGGGCTCTCGTGAACGTGGTTTCAGGCATTCGTGCGGCGCAACATGTGCGCCATGGACATCAACTACTCATGGATGGCAGGCGCCTACGGCGCCCGGAACGCGTCACCCGCGCTGCCAGAAATCAGCCGCATTGCCAACACCTCCCATTGCTGGAAGGCCCGCAGCCGGCGATGGATCGCCAGTCGTCGCTTCAGCGCGCGCATATCAGGCAACCTCCAAGGGGGCGTAACGGTTCTCGTCGGGGTCGTGCGGCGCGGGCTGCGCCTGGTGTTGTTCCTGGACGCCCAGCAGCCGCTGGATCTCCGGCAGCGCCGGCAAGGCGCCCTCTTCCGTCCAGGACTCGACCTGCTCGGTCGGCAGCTGCAGCACCTTGGCCAGCTGCTTGTCCGTCGACATACCCAGCCTGGCGCGCAGCGCGCGCTTGCTCATGCGGCTGTCGATCTCGATCCGGATCGCTTCGCTGGCCGAACCCTGCTCCGCGTTCAGGTTCTTGACCATGCGCGCCAGTCGGAATGCAGCGTCAGCCCGGGGCGCCTTCGTTCTTCCCGCAAGAACTTCGCGGACGGCATTCGGGGTAACTCCCATTCCAGCTGCGATCGAATCAACGGTCGCACCTGCACCGATCAACCCTTGAATTTGAGATTTCCAGTCCATGGACAGACAAGCTACAGAATCCTGTAATTTCAGTCAACAGCATTCTGTTACAGAGTTCTGTGACCATTCCCGTATGGAAAACATCGGCACCCGAGTTCGCCGCGAGCGCGAATCACAAGGCATGGAGCGCCGCGAGCTGGCGTCCAAGACCGGTATCGGATACAGCACCCTGGCCGAGCTGGAACGTGGGGGCATGCGCACGACTACGAAGCTGCGCGCGATCGCTGAAGCATTGGGGGTTTCCCAACGCTGGCTCGAAACCGGAAAAGGTCCGAAGGTTGCGTCCGACGATGCCCCAGCTGCTTCCGTCTCATCGGTCTTAGCGACTGAGACCGCCGCCGACTATGTTCGCGTCCAACAACTGGATGGAGACGCGGACATGGGCGATGGACGAATCAATGATGACTTCCCCGACGTCGTTCGCGGTATGGACTTTGCACCCACCTACATCCGTTCGATAGTCGGGTTCGTTCCACCGCCCGGCCGGCTGGTACTCGTAACTGGTCGCGGCGACTCCATGATCCCTGTGATTCAGCCTGGCGAAGCCCTCATGGTGGACACCGGAGTAGTTGCGTTCGATGGCGACGGAATCTATCTACTCAATAGCGGCAATGGGCAGCAGGTGAAGGGGCTCCAGGACCGCGGCGATGCCATCTATATCGTGAGCGCAAATGCCGCGCTGTACCCGGCATTCCCCATGCCGAAAGGAACGGTGATTGGCGGGAAGGTGTACTTGCGCAACCGCATTGAAAGATTCAACTAATGGAATAGAGGGGCGCTCGTGGCATTGATTCCGTGTGTGGAGTGTGGACGAGAGGTCAGCGACCAGGCGGGAGCCTGCCCGAACTGCGGCCACCCTGTGAAGCCGCGCTGTGCCGCTCCAATTCCCGAAGGTCATCTATCTGCAAACCCCGGGTCGAAGGGCAGGAACGCCGCCTTCGCGCTTGTCATCGTTCTTGTCGTGGTCGTGGCAGTGATCGCATCATGCTGGCCGTCCCGCGATCATTCGAAAGATGCCCTTGAGCAAGAGACTTCCCGGCCCAGCGAGTCACCCGAGCAACGTCAAGCACGGCTAATCCAGGACACGCGGAACGACAAGCTTCCTCTCGAAACCAGGCTGGAAGCAGCGAGAAGCGCAGTTTCGCTGTCGCCGGATTCACCCGAAGGGAAGGAAGCAGCGGAACTAGTACCCCGCCTGGAAGAACAGCTCCGGAAGGCTACACTTGGCAAGCAGTGGGACTATCGGACGAACGATGACCCCATGACGGGGAAGAAGGCACAAGCGGCCTTCGTTCTAAGCAGCAATACCCACGAGTTCAAGTTCCCGTATGCAACGCCTCAGCACGCGATGCTCAGCGTCCGACGCCATCCACAGCATGGAAACGACATCATCCTAAGGATCGAGCGCGGGCAGCTTCAGTGTCCCAGCTACTCTGGCTGCACCGTCATGGTCCGCTTTGGTGAGGCGACGCCAAGAACATTCCGAGCATCCGGACCTGCCGATGGCTCCACGGAGACTCTGTTCATCGAAGGGTATTCTGATTTCCTTCGCCGAATGCAGGCCGTAGACGTAGTGCGTATTCAAGCCAGCGTTTATCAAGAAGGCTCTCCGACCTGGACGTTCGATGTGAGTGGTTTCGATCCAGACCGCATGAAGTAGCACACAGCGGACCCCATAGCAGAAGCCCCGCTTAGCGGGGCTTCTCTCGTTCAGCGCCGCCAGAAAGAAGTTACAGAATTCTGTTGACATGGAATTACAGCATTCTGTAGCCTGTATCCATCGCCTCTGTATGGGTCCATCCGGGCTCGGGCATGGAGAGAAGATGGCATCGATCACTGCTACAAGCCGCGGCGCAGCCCGCGTCGAATCCCGGCCCCACGCCGGCACCGTCGTCGTCCAGGTCGGCGACGCCCTGGTCAGCCTGAGCCCGTTTGAGGCCAGGAAGGTCGCCGAGTATCTGATCCTTCAGGCCGATCTGATCGACCAGCGCGCCTCCATCGATCGCAGCAATCCGCAGGCGGCCGCAGCATGAGCGCCGTCATCCTCTACTTCCCCACCCGCCGCGTCCGCGCCAAGGCCGTCGCCGACGTCGTGCGCCACGCCGCGCTGCGCCTCGGATACCACCCGCACAACGCGGACGCCGCCGCTGCCATCGCGCGCAAGGACTTCCTCAGCGGCCGATACAGCGCCGCGCGCGCCGTCGGCGAAATGGTCGACCAGCTCGGCGCCGCCATGCGCCAGATGCACGTCAAAGGCGGTGCTGCATGAACGCCGTCATTCCCTACCGCGCCGTTTCTGCGGTCGAAGAGTTGCAAGGAATCGCCGTCCTGATGGGCCAGCGCGCGGGGAAGCCAGCGGAGGTCGCAGTTCTCCAGCTTCAGGATGCAATCGCTGAACTGATCAATGAGGCGAGCCGTTGCTGCGATGGCGGCGGAGACCTGTCCGATCTGCGTGCTGCAGTCGCCCGCGTCAAAGGCGGTGCCGCGTGACCGTCTTTCCCAGCGTACCGGCCGCCATGCAGACCTTCACGCTGCCGCGCGGCGAAGACCTGCAGCGCGTTGACGCAACGCCGCCCAGCAAGTTCACCGGCTTTGTGGTCGGCCCGTTCTTCTGCCACCACGTCTACAGCGACGACGAGTCGACCATGATGGGCGACCGCACCACGGCCGAACTGGGCGACTGGCAGGTCACTCACGTGGTCACCGGAGCATGCGTGCAGCGCGGACTGCCGACCCACTACCGCGCCATCTGGTTGGCCGAGAAGCTGTCGGCCTTCCAAGACTTCACCCTGCCCTCGTTCCAGTCCATCAAAGACGCCTTGGCGCCGCACCAGGAAGAAATCGCCTCGCTGCGTTGGGAAGCCAAGAACGGCAACTGTCAGCACGCCTGCGGTTTCAGCTTCACGGGGGTGCAGCCATGACCGACCACGACTTCTTCGCCGCCATGGCCGTCGGCATCCCGCCCATCACCCCGCCAATCCGTATCGGCCTCGACCTGGCCGCCGGCACCGACACAACCGTCGTGGCCGAGGTCGCAGCCGACGGAACGATCACCCGCATGGCAACCATCCCGCAGGAGCACAGCAATGGATAAGCCCACCTACAGCTGGTCGCAAGACGAAGAAATCTGGCATGGCCCGTTCGGGTCCATCGACGAAGCCATCAAAGACGCATTCGATACCTGCGCCCAGGACGTGACCGAAGTGTCTATCGGCGAAACCGAGGTCATCGACACGGGAACGCTGCTCACAGCGGATCAGTTCTGCGATCTGGTCCAGGAACGCCTGAGCGACGAAATCGGCGAATCCGGCGACGACTTCCTCAGCGGCGCTACCGTCGAGCAGCGTGCCGAACTGGACGCTTTGCTCGCAGCTTGGGTGGCCAAAGTCGAGCCTGGCCCGTACTACCGCGTGGACGGCTGGAAGGCACATCGCTTCGCCGACTACCGCCTGAGCCGAGAAGCCGAGTGATGCGCCACTTGGCCCTGCCGTTCTTCTGCGCCGTCGTCGTCGGCCTGCTCCTCGCTCTGCTCGCTTGGGCGCTACGCAACCACGTCGACCAGGTCGCACTGGCCTGCGCCATCGGTGCCGTGTTCTTCGCATGGCGCTGCTGGGAAGACCTCCAGACCAGCTGGCCAGCGTTCAAGGCCGAGATGCAGCGCCGCAGCGATGAACGGCAGCGCGCGCAGCTCGCCGCTGACGACATCCACTGATCCCCTGCCCTGCGCTCTCCCCCTGTAGCGCAGGGAACCCGCGCCGGCCGGGTTCCAACAGCCGGCATCCCTTCCAGGAGTCCAGCGTGCGTAACCAGCTCGACATCTTCGATCACGACCCAGCCCGCATGGCAGCGGCAAACCGCGCCGCCGCCGAGCGTGCACTGCACGACGTGCAGTTCACCGCCACTGTCCGGCAGGAACGCCATGCGTACTACGTGGGCGAGGCCGAACGCTGGGAACACCTCGCCGCGCACAGCGCGCGCTCCACCAACAGCAAGGACATGCAGTCATGAGCAACGACAACAAGACCCTGGCGGACGTGCAGCCCGGTGGGAGGGTGAGACTGGGGGATCAGGCCGAGCGGGCGCGGTTTGAGGCGTGGTGCGCGTCTCAGCGGTTTCCGTTGGGTACGAGTCGAATGCCTACCGACAGCAACGAGTATCGCAGCCTGAAAACCCGCGAGGCATGGCGAGTATGGCAAGCCGCCCTCTCCGCCCAGCCCTCCCCGGGTGGTCAGGGGGACGCACAGACCATCGCGAAGCTGCGCGCGATGATGGACCACAGCTTCGGTGGTCCGGGTTTTGTCGTGTACGGCACCGCGCAGTCAATCGCAGAAGTGGAGCGCCGACTTGCTCCGGGCATCGCCGCCCGCCAGCCGGGTGGTCAGGATGCGCTGGATTGCATCGGGCGGATCGAGGAAGCGATTGAGTTCCGCGTACCGCACGACATCTACGCCGCTGTTCACGGCGAGCTGGCCGAACTGAAAGCAGCACTCGCCGCCCGCCAGCCGGTGGGGGAGCCGGTGGCACTTGGGGAAACCGACCCAATCCCATGCGCATGGTCAGATGACGACGCGTCGAGCCTTGTGACGCTGCGCGATGCGCTGCGCAGGATCATCGCGGGCACCACAACCAAGGATGCGGCTCACTTCCTGAAACAGCCGGGCCAGCGCCGTATGACCATCAAGGACGCGCAGGAGGTTGCCGCCGCGCATCTGCCATACGTGGAATCACTGGTTCATCGCAGTCAGGGATACGCCGCCCCGCCAGCGCAGGCCGTGGACCTGGGGCAGTTCCGCCCCGCTGTTGAATGTTGGCGGTGGACAAAAGCCGTAGCCGTGAACAGCGGAGAGCTAGACACTGAAATGAAACGGTCAGCGCTATTTGAAGTGAACGAGGCCGACCGACTGCTGGCCCTGATCGACAGTCAGGCGGTGGGCAAATGAGCCGTGCGCATCCCTATGCCGCACGACCGGAGGCAGCCACTCACACATGGCTGACTCCTCCAGAGATCATTGCCGCCCTCGGGGCATTCGACCTTGACCCGTGCGCTGCTCCATCGCCGCGCCCGTGGCCGACAGCTACCCGACACATCGAGCTGCCGGAAGATGGGCTGTCTGCGGAGTGGCATGGCCGGGTGTGGTGCAACCCGCCGTTCGGGCGCCACACCGAGGCGTGGCTGGCGCGCATGGCGAAACACGGGAACGGGATCGCGCTGGCCTTCGCCCGCACCGAGACGGCCATGTTCCAGCGTTACGTGTGGCGTCGCGCCAGTGCCGTTCTGATGCTGGCAAACCGGCCTCACTTCCACCGGCCAGACGGCACCCGCGCACGTGGCAATAGCGGGGGGCCGATCTGCCTGATCGCATATGGCGAGGCAAACCGCCGCGCCTTGATCGACAGCGGCCTGCCCGGCGCTGTCATCGTCGTGCACCACTTCCAGCAGAAGGAGGCCGCCCATGGCTGACCAGCTGCTCACCGCTGCAATCGACCACCGCGAGGTCGGCCGGCAGCTGGCCAGCATGTCCGGGGTCGAGCTCGACTCGATCACTTCCCAGGATGCTCGCCTGTGGGAGGCCCGAGGGCAGGCGCTTCAGGCGCTTGCTACCGGCGACATGGATGCTGCGCTGCGAACCATGGGCATGGTGTCGACGCGGATCATGGACCGAGACGAAGCATGGGAGATCGCATCGAACGCGGTAGCCGTCCGGATCGCCGCCGGCTGGACGCGCGACATGCTGGACAGCAGCACCGAAGCCGGCCACGCGCCGTGTGGTCGCGGCTACTACCTGTTCTGCTCCGGTGCCGTCGCGGTCTGCTACTTCCCGATGGCCTGCATCACCGACATGAACGGTCGCGGCTACCACTTCCATATCGCCCAGGACCTGCTCAACGAGCGAGATCCCAACCCCTACGCAATCCGTCGTCCGGCCGTCCCGCAGCAGTTGGAGATGTTTCGATGATCGCCGCTGGCGTCCCCCTAGCCCGACACAGGCTGCTGATCTTCATGCGGCAGCACTTGGCACTCGCTCGGCGCGTGCGCCTGCTTGGCCCCGGCGATGGGGGCCTGATGGATCCGCCGTTCTGGCACTGCATGGACTTGGCCGCCGCGAACCGCACGCGCCTGCTGCACCTGATTGCCGCTGAACGATCAGCAGTGCCCACCCTGCCGCCGGCACAGCCGGCCCAACTGGACCTGTTCGCATGACCGCACCACTGCCCATTTCCCCGGCTACCGCTGTCGAGGCCACCAAGGCATCGTCGCCTGTCGCCGCGGTTGTCTCCGCGATGCGGCGTGTTGATCCGGCCTCCTCTGTTGACGGGCGCCAGGTGCGTGCTTGGGCCGACACCCTGCTGAAAGCGCTCTACATCGCTCAGCCGGTGCGCTGGGAGTACCGCCACAAGGACGATCACCGGCCTGGCTGCTGGATGCAGGCGGACGCCGGCCACGTCTACGCCGCGCACCAGCGGGGGCTCGTGGTCCGCGCCCTGTTCGAGACACCGCGCGTACCCCAGCCAGAGAAGGACCACGACTTCCAGCGGCGCGTGTGCACGCGCTGCGGAATGAGCGAGGACTGGGCCGGCCCGGACTGCTTCCCGCCCGACAAGAAGGTCGAACCGCGCGCCCTGCTCCCGTTCGACCCCGCATGGCTGGTCCAGCCACTGCAGTGGCTCAGGGATGCGCCGGCCAACCTCAACGCCTACGACCGCCGCCACCGTGCAGGGCAAGCCGCCTTCCTCCTGGAAAAGCTCCAGGCCCACATCGAGGAGTGCAAGAAGCCATGACCCAGGAACATATCAGCCACCCGGAAGGGTTGCCGAACTGCGCCGCCGGGCACCGCGCGCGCCATATCCACGACAAGCGCTGCGCCTCCGCCGGCGGTGGTCACCTGGTCGAATGCGCCTGCAGGTCGACCAGCAAGCACGCCGATCCCTACAAGGCCATCGAGGCATGGCGTCGGCTCAACCGGCCGGCGCGCATCGCGCGGCCGGCCGCGGCGGCTGCGGCGGCCGACAACGTCCTGCAGTTCCAGCTCGGCCTGGCCGAGCGCAAACCCAAGACCCAGCGCGCGGCGCTGGCGTCGGTCTGAAGGAGGACACCATGGCTACCGAGCCGCTCGTTTTCATCAAGATGCCCGAGGTCAAGCGCCGCACGGGCTTGGGCAAGACCACGATCTACGACCGGATCAGCGCTGGCACCTTCCCTGCGCCTGTGCCGCTCGGCGGCAACGCGGTAGGCTGGATCGAGGCTGAGGTGGACGCCTGGCAGGCCGCGCGGGTGGCGGAGCGGAATGGAATTGAACCCGCGAAGGCTGCATAGCATGGGGGTATGGCTGGGGGTATCGTATTCGAACACCAGCAGCAACCACCTGCACCATCAACAACTTACGTTCACATTGCGGTAGGGCCCACCTCCACCATCTGTATGGCCTGTCGAGGCCGCAAGAAGCCGGATCTCCCGCAACGGAGCTCCGGCTTTTTTGTTTCCCGAAGATGGCGCCCCCGCCTGCTGATCCGACCTCCCCCAATGCCACCCGCATCGGGAGCCAGTCACAGAAGCTGAGATCCGGATCCAGTAGAGTCCATGCGTCACACGACGTGACCCGAAACCTGAAAGGACATCAGATGAAGCGCATCACACTGTTTGTGGGCTTGGCCGTGGCGTTGGCACTGGGGCAGGCTTCCGCTGCCACGCCAGGCTCCCGCTATCTACAGCTGGCCGCTGACCAGCGCGTACAACCCGGCACGGCAACCCTGCTTTCGAGCACCATCGATCTGAGCGCCCCCGGTTGGGTGTACGTGCAGTCGGATGGACGGTACTTCCCTGGCGGCAGCTCGGCTGCCAATGCCTACATCACCATCAACGGTGAGGTGGTCTCCAACGACAGCTACATCGACTGGCGGCAGTCAACGTCGGCCCAACAGCACTCCTTCAATGTCATCGGTGCCAAGTACCTGCCTGCCGGACGCCATACGGTCAACCTGGCCGGGCAGGCCATCGGTTCGGCCGTCAATTTCGGCTCCGCCAGCAACCTCTCCGTGCTCATCACCTCTGCGGGCGCGGTTACCAACAGCGGCCTTGCGAGTGACACCGCACAGCTGGACTTCAATACGGTCGGCAGCCCTGAAGGAATGGCGCTGCAGGCCAAGGACCGCAAGCTGCTGATGACTGCCCAGGCCGGTAATCCCGGTGGCCCCATCGTGGCCATGGCTTCCGGCCGCGCGTTCGCGTGGGGCAACTACGGCGATGGCATGATGGGAATTTTCCTGAACGAGCAGGAGCCCGGCATCGAATCGATGACCTGGTCGATCAATGACATCTTCAGTGGCGCAGAAACGCAGGCTCCCTTCTATTCGCAGGGCCTGTTCGTCAATCCGCCGGCTTACAGCACTGTCAGCTTCGTCGCGTCCGAATCGCCGTACTACCAACCGCAGGACGCCAACACCAACAACGTAAAGTACAAGTTCGGCGCCAACTCCCGACTGGTGACGCTGTCCAACGGCTTTGGCGTGGTCGGAAAGGGGTTGAATCCTGGATTCAACTACGCCGCCGCAGGCCCCTACCGCCGATTCGCCTATGTCTGCGTCGGGACCAATGGCTTCGCGCCGGGCTGTCCGTCGGTGGGCTCGCAGGTGGTCATTGGCGAGGGCCAGGTCTGCATTCCGCAGGGGCACAACGGCGTGGTGCTTTTCTCGACGAAGTCCCGCGTGCAGGGTGACCCGAACGACGGTGGCGGAAGCGTGTTCCTGTTCCTGAAGATCGATGGCCAGCAGGTGGGCAGCCTCGGCACCCAGCAGTTGGGCTCCAAGCCGGACTCGGTCAGCACCCGCACCATCTCCGCCAGCTACCTGAGCGCGGGATCATCCGCGCTGGGGACGGGCTGCCACACTGTGCAGGCCGTGGCCCAGGTATTGGGAGATTTCCGCCACATGTCGCTCAATGCCGACATGCCACTGGTCTGGTTCGACTGACCCATCGCGTCGAATGTCGCCGGTGGCCGGGTCTGTTCGCCCCGCCACCGGCTATCCCGCAACACGTTGAAGGACCTGCCATGAAAGCCCCTCTCGCCCTCACCCTGCTCTTCGCCGCATTCGCCGCAGCCCCAGCCACGCTCGCCGCCGCACCGGCCATCGCGCCCCCCGGCACCGCCACGCTGGAAGCCCTGCTCGCCTGCAAGGCCGGCTCCAACTTCAGCGAGGCTGAAGCCATCGATGCACTGCAGGCCGCTGGCCTGGCCAGGAAACCGGGTGGCACCTTCGAGCCGGAGGACAAGCCGGTCGCCCTGTTCGGCGGTACCGTCACCAGTGCCGATGTGAACGTGGCCGAGGGCGAGAAGAGCCTCTTCGTCTATTTGAACGGCGTTGATTCCAAGCGTCTGGCCAAGGCATGGTCAGTAACCACGGTCAACGAGCACGCCAACACGGAAGAGCCTTCATACGTGAAGGCCATCGACAAGCGACACACCCTGCACGTGATCGCAGGCGACGACTACGAAGGCTATTCCGCTGCCGTGAAGTGCCAGATCACCCGGTAACGGGTTGATCCCCGCTACAGCCAACGCCGCACACGTTGGCGGAACAACGGATACACCTCGGGAAAGCGGGCCAGCAACGCCCGCTCTTCCGGCATGATCTGCAGCCAGGTGATGTACAGCACGAACAACGGTACAGCCAGCAACGCGATCGCGTTCTGCAGGTACAACATTGCACCGGCCAGGATCGTTGCCTGGCCCAGATACATCGGATTGCGCGTGTAGCGGTACACGCCGTGCATGACCAGCGCGCTCGATGCTGAAGGGCGCAGCGGATTGACCGTGGTGCGCGCCCGCTGGAACGCGAGCTTCGGCAGCAGGTTCAGCGCCACACCAATCGCCATCACCCCGCCTGCCATCAGCGCCGGCATCGGCAGGGGCAACGCCGCCTCCGGCCACAGTCGGCTCCCTAGCCAGCCGATCCCCGCGCATAGCAGCATCACCAGCGGCGGCGGGATCCGGGTCTCAAGCCACGTCATCGCAGTCCCTGCATCGCTCCATTCACCCCAGTGTCACACGAACCTGTCTGAATCGCTTGCACGGCAGCGGCTCAGGGGCCCAAACCGACCGCCCGGTATCTTCCGCTTTGACAGGCCGACCGCTAGAGTGGCGCGACCGCGCAGGAGGATCGTATGGCTACCATGGGCTTGGGCTTCATCGGCCGCACGACCCTCATCATCACCGTGCTGCTCACCCTGGGCGGCTGCGCGACATTGCGCCAGTTCGGCCCCTCGGTGCAGGTGACTTCGGTCACGCCCGGCCAGTACATCGCGCTCAAGCGCGGCGACATCCTCACCACCGGCAAGCTCAGCTCGGCGACGATGGAAACGCTGCGCGTGGCCGGCCTGGATGAAGGCGTCTGCGCCAAGCCGGGCCTGCCCTGCATCGAAGCGATGGAAGGCAGCATCGTGGTGCGCGAGGAGGACAAGCGTTCGAGTCTGTCCGAGTTGTGGCTGCAGTATGCAATGACCCTGCCCGCGCCGAAGCGCGAGTACTCCACCTCCGGCCGTGCCAAGAGCGCGATCAACGAGCTGGATGCCGATTTCCAACCGCGCCTGGACGCGTGGATGCAGGTCGCGCGCCAGGCCTACGCCTATCTGTTCTTCACCGAGCGCACCGCCAACCAGCGCGGCTTCGAAGACCGCCAGACCCAGGTGCGCGACTACTACAACCTGGCCGTGCAGGAAGCCTCGGTGCAGCTGTACAACGCGTATGCCACCGGGCGCGTGCACAGCGAAGCCAGCCACTTCCAGCTGGGCCGATGGACCTTTGTGCTGGCCCCTTCAGGCGAAGCATCGCCGCTGGATACGCGCACCCCCACCGAGCTGGTGCCGGCGGCCTCGCTGTCGTTCACCGGCACGCTGCGCAGCGTGCACCGCCGCGATGGCTTCGGTGCCGAGCTGGTAGCGGTGATGGACGATCCTGCAGCCGCCACGACCACGACGCCGCCGGCAGCGACGCCTGCCACGCAGGCCAGCGCTCCGGCCACGCAGAGCTGGAGCGAGATGCCGTCGCCGTCGATGACGGTGCTGCTGCGCTTCTCGGGAAAGAACCTGTGGGAAGTGCTGCACGACGACGAGCCGAAGCTGGAGATCCACGACCCCTACCAGGTCACGGAAGTCACCCTGCATGGCCAGCAGGTGCCGCTGGCCGCGAACTTCACGGCTGGCTACGCGCTGTGGCTTGCCCGTTCCAACTTCAGCCACCAGTCGCTGCGCTCGTTGTTCGGCAGCAAGGGCGGCATCGACACGCCGCATCTGTACATGATGCAGCCGTACGATCCCAACCGCCGCGTGCTGCTGATGATCCATGGCCTGGCCAGCAGCCCGGAAGCCTGGGTCAACGTTGCCAACGAGCTGATGCGTGACGACGAGATCCGCCAGGATTTCCAGATCTGGCAGTTCTATTACCCGACCAACATGCCCATCGCGATGAGCCACGATGCAATGCGCCATACGCTGGCCGAAGTGCTCAAGCATTTCGATCCCAGTGGCAAGGCGCAGGCGTCGCACGACATGGTGCTGGTCGGGCACAGCATGGGCGGCGTGATCGCGCGGCTGATGATCTCCTCTTCCGGAGATCATCTGGTGGACACGCTGCTGGCAACCGCGCAGATGACACCTGCACAACAGGAGCTTCTGCGCACCAAGGGCGCACCGGTGCTGACCTTCCTGCCGGAACCGGAAGTGTCGCGCGTGGTGTTCATCGCCACGCCGCACCGTGGCACCGACGTGGCCGGCACCCGCCTGGGCCGCTGGATCGGACGCCTGGTGCGGTTGCCGCTGACCGTGCTGGAAGACGTGGCCACCATTGCCAACGATGGTCAGATCGACCGCAATGACGGCAAGCACGGCTACCAGATGAACAGCATCCAGAACCTGGACAAGGATGATCCCTTCGTCCGCGCGGTGGCCGACCTGCCGATGTCGCCGAAGGTGCACTACCACTCGATCATCGCGCGCGCCAAGGCCGATGGTCCGCTGGAAAAGACCGACGACGGACTGGTGCCCTACTGGAGCTCGCACCTGCCGCACGCGGACTCGGAGAAGGTGATCGTGTCCGGTCACAGCGTGCAGGAAGCCACGCCGGCCATCGTTGAGCTGCGGCGGATCCTGCATGAGGACATGCAGGAGCACGACCGCCAGAACAGGTAGCCCACATCATCACGGCCGCTGGCTGTCCAGCGCGGCCGCATCACAGCGGCGGTGCCCGGGCTTGCCGGAACACCGCCACTGCGGCAGGCGCGAACTGCTCAGCCTTCCCCGCCGGCTGCAGCGTCGATGATCAGATCTGCCACTGCTACCGGCTGCGATGCCAGCGACGCGTGGCTGGCATCCAGCGTGAGGGTGGCACGCGGCTGCATGCGCGCCGCCATGCGCCGCTGGTTGTCGGGATGGATCATGTGATCGGCGCTGGAGACCTGGTACCAGCTCGGCTTGTACCGCCACGCTGGATCGCTGATGGCATCACCGAACGTGCTCGCCAGAGGCGCCTTCTGCGTGACCGCCATTACCCGCGCCTCGTCGACCGGCAGGTCCTGGCAGAAGCTCTCGTGGAACCTGCCCGGCTGCAGCCACAGGTAACCGTCGCTGTCTGGCGCCAGGTTGGCCGCCGCCTCGGGCAGCTGCTGCTGGGTAATGCCGCCGGGGCTCTCGCCCGCATCCGGCGCAAACGCGGCAATGAAGACCAGCCCCATCACGTTGGGTTCGTTTCCGGCCTCGGAGATCACGGCTCCACCATAGGAATGGCCGACCAGCAGCACCGGCCCCTGGAACTGGCGGATCATGCGGCGGGTGCGTTCCGCGTCGTCGGCCAGCGATGTCAGTGGCAGTTCCACGGCATGCAGGTCGCGGAAGCCTCGGCGATCGAGCTCCAGGATCACCTTGGCCCAATGCGCGGCACCGCCCCAGAAACCATGAACCAGAATGATGCTTGGCTTGCTCATCTTGCAGGACTCCTCACTTGGATGGGATGGTTGGCTGGTGGCAGCCCGTGCTGCCTGAAGCCTCCTGACCAGACTACGGATCGCCCCCGCCAGCGGCGATGCACGGACTCCTGAAAACCATGCCAAGGCTCCACAACACCGAAGCGCTCCAGGCTGGGTCCGACGCACTGTTTGCGATCTTCCAGTCGTCGCGCATGCAGGGCGGCGACATCAGCCGCCACGTCATGCAACCCGGCGGATCACTCGCCATTGCCGAAGGCCAGGGGTGCTTCCACTTCATCGAGCACGGCACGGCGCGGCTGCATGCAGATAGGGCCGTCGTGCCGCTGCGTACGGGCGAGCTGCTGTTGATGCCGCATGGCCGGACGCATCGCATCGACTGCGCCGCCGACGCGCAGGGGCCGGCCCATCTGACCACCGCATCGTTCGGGTTCGATGGCCCCGGCAGCCGTCTGCTGCTCGATGCCCTGCCCGGTTGGTTGCATGTCCCAGGGGTGGACCGGATGCCAAGCGGATTTCCCGCCAATTCGGCCGACTGGATGGCGGTAACCCTGGCCGCGATCCAGGCTGAAGCGTCCCGGCCTACGCTGGGCAGCGGCTTGATGCTGTCACGCCTGCTCGACCTGCTGTTTGTCTGGACCCTGCGCTACTGGCTCGGAACGTCCGGTCCGCACAACTGCCAGCGTCTGCACGCCTTGGCCGACCCCCTGATCGGACGAGCATTGGCGTTGATGCAGGCCCAGCCCGCACACGCATGGACCGTCGAGTCACTTGCAGCGTGCCTGAATCAGTCCCGCTCGAATTTCGCGCAGCGATTCAGCCTCGCCACCGGCATGTCACCGATGCGCTATCTGACTGAATCGCGACTGCAGCTGGCCGCGCAGATGTTGCGCAGTGGCAACCGACGGGTGTCGCAGATTGCAGGAGACGTCGGGTATCTGTCCGAACCCGCATTCAGTCGTGCGTTCCGCCGCGCGTTCGGCATGAGCCCGAATGCCTGGCGCCAACAGGCACCGGCGACATCCGACTGAGGGAAATCCCTCATCGCGCGTGCGCACCCGCCCTCCTATGCTGGCCTCACATTCCCCGCAGGAGGTCCGCATGACCACGCAAGAGCCCAGCCGCCAGCCCAGCCCCGACCCGGCCGAGCGCGATGCCTTCTTCCCGTCGCCCTACTCGCTGTCACAGTTCACATCGCCCAGGAGCAACCTGTCCGGCGCCGACTATCCGGACGCACGCCGCGACGGTCGCTGGAAGGTGCTGATGATCGCCGCCGACGAGCGCTACCTGCCCACCGCCAATGGCCACCTGTTCTCAACCGGCAATCATCCGGTGGAGACCCTGCTGCCGATGTACCACCTCGACAAGGCCGGCTTCGGCATCGATGTCGCCACGCTGTCGGGCAACGCCGCCAAATTCGAGTGGTGGGCGTTCCCGCGCGAGGACACGGAGATCGGCGGACTGTACGAACGTTACGAGTCGCGCTTCCGTCAGCCGCTGCCGCTGGACGAGGTGGTCACCGGGCTCGATGCGGATTCGGACTATGCCGCCGTGTTCATCCCCGGCGGCCATGGCGCCCTGATCGGGCTGCCGCAGAGCCGCGCGGTGAAGGCCGTCCTGCACTGGGCGATGGCCCAGCAACGCCACATCATCACCCTGTGCCACGGTCCGGCCGCACTGCTGGCTGCAGGCGTGGACGAGGCCGATGGCGGTTCGCTGTTCCGCGGCTACCGCATCTGTGCCTTCCCCGATGCGATGGACCGGCAGACGCCAGAGATCGGCTACATGCCCGGGCAGCTGCCGTGGTTCTTCGGCGAGCGCCTGGCGCAGCAGGGTGTGCAGATCGTCAACGATGGCATCGACGGCAGCGTGCTGCAGGATCGCCTGCTGCTGACCGGCGACAGTCCGCTGGCTGGTAATGCGCTGGGCAAGCTGGCAGCGCGCACGCTGCTCGACGCCTTGGCCAGCCGCTGACCCGGATGAGCGAACTGGTGCAGGCGTTGCTGGAACTGGAACGCGCCCGCTCACTGAGTGCGGTGGGCGCGGCCCTGCGAGGCATCGCGGCACCACTCGGCTACGACCGCGTGCTGGTGTTCGCCACCGGCACCGGGCTGGAGCGCGGTACACAACGCGTGTACTGGATCGAGGGCGACTGGTTCGGCGACGGCAGCAGTACCGACCTTGCGCGCTATCTGCACGCCTGTCCGGTCAACCGCCACGTACTGGACAGTGACGCGCCGTTCTTCTGGAGCAAGCGCCAGGGCGTTCGTGGCGAACGCTATCAGGTGGTGACGCAGCCACGTGGTGAAGGCCTGCACGGTCTGCAGGTGCCGGTATTCGGAACCACCGGTCTGGAGGGCGCGATCAGTTTTGCCGGGACATCGATCGACGCGTCGGCCAGCGCGCGCCTGCAGCTGGAAGCTGCTGCAACCGCAGCATTCCGAGCCGCACGCCACCTGGCCGAATCGCCTGCCGAGCTTTCGGGAAGCGCGCTGAGCAACCGCGAGCGCGAAGTGCTGCGCTGGGTTGCCGCCGGCCGCCGGCAGGCTGAGATCGCGGCCACGCTTGGGCTTTCCACGCGCACGGTGGAGAACCATCTGCGCCACGCGCGTCAACGCCTGGGTGTGGCGACCACCGCGCAGGCAGTGCGTGCCGCCAGCCGTCGCGGCGAGATCGAAGACTGATCGCGGCGAGGCACTTCCGGCGGTCTGGTTCGCGTGTTACACACGCCATGCGCATGTGCGCGATTGCAGAAAGCAAGGATGATGCTTATGAAACTGCAACTGGCCACGATGGCCGCGTTGGTGGTGGCAACTGCAACCCTGGCTCCGGTGGCGGACGCCAACACAGGGGTCCCGAGAGAGAATGTTTCCTGTGTGCCTGTGAATGTGGACCGCAACCGCGTCCACCACCACTGCACGGAAACCTACACCGATGAATTCGGCAACGTCTACACAGCCGAGTACTGGATCGACGAGTACGGCAACCCTTACCTGCGCGACTGAGCCGGGAAGGGACTGCGCCGGGCCGCGAGCCGGGCCGGCGCGTACGCAGCAGCTGCCGCACGGTCGCCTGATCTACCGGGGGTAGTTGCATGACACCGCGCAGATGCGCGATTGCAGACACAAGGATGATGCCCATGAAACTGCACCTGGCCTCGATGGCCGCACTGATGCTTGCTGTGGGAGCTCTCTCCACGTCGTCCCAGGCCACCGCCAGCGGTGGTGGCGGTGGTCCGGAGAACACGAACTGCGTCCGGGTCAAGATGGGGCCCTATTACCATCAACGTTGCGAAGTGACGTACTTCGAAGAGGATGGCACTCCCTACATCCGGGTGTACTGGATTGACCAGAATGGCCAGTGGTACCTGCCCGCCGACTGAGCAGACATGATCTCCTGATCGCGCCCGCGCGATCCGCCGGGCGGCGCTTTCACCGCCCGCCCGGCACCTGCCATCCGCCCATCCCGGCATACCGCTGCCCTCGCCTTCCATGGCATGCTCCATGAAACCGTTTTCATGGAATGGAGGGATTCCACGATGTTGTCGCGCTTCCATCGCCCTGCGCTGTGTGCGCTGTTGGCGCTTGTTCTGCCTGCCGTTGCCTGGGCCGCCGCACCGGCGCCACTGAAAGTGATGTCGTTCAATGTCCGCACCCCGGCTGATACCGAACCGGGCAAGCGCTGGCCGGACCGTCGCGATGCCATGGTCAAGGTCATCCTCGATGCACACCCGGCCGTGATCGGCACCCAGGAGCTGGTGAAGGAGCAGGCCGACTTCCTGTCCGAGCACCTGCCCGGTTACCGCTGGTTCGGCGAAGGCCGCCGCGGCGGAAGCGGTGACGAACACATGGGCGTGTTCTACGACAGCAAGGTGCTGGCCGTCGAGGAATCCGGCAACTTCTGGTTGTCCGATACGCCGGAGGTGCCCGGTAGCATCACCTGGGGCAACCTGTACCCGCGCATGGTCACCTGGGCCCTGTTCCGGCGCCTGGACGATGGCCGTCGTTTCTACTTCATGGATACCCACCTGCCCTACCGCGACGAGGACGAGCCGCGCCGGGTGAAGGGTGCCGAACTGATCGGCAAGCATCTGGCAACCCTGCCGGCCAACCTGCCGGTGGTCCTGACCGGCGACTTCAACAGCGAGCCCGGTGGTGACACCTACAAGGCATTCACCCGCCTGCTGCAGGACACCCGTACCCAGGTGAAGGCTCCGCAGGGGCCACGCCTGACCTTCCACGATTTCACCGGCAAGGCCACCGTGCAGCTGGACTGGGTGCTGGTGCGCGGCTTCCATGCACGCAGCTTCGTCACCGATGACCGTCGCATCGACGGTGTATTGCCGTCGGATCATTTCCCGCTGGTGGTCGAGCTGGACTGGCCGGAACACTGAACCTGCGCGGCAGCCGCAGCTACGGCGGCGGCTGTCGCGACATCAGCCGGTACAGCGCCTGATGCTGGCTGCGTGCCTGGCAGATGCGGGCACCGACCGCCAGAAACACGGAGATGCCGATCAGGCCCAGCCCCAGCATCTGGTCCGGCAGGCGCACGAAGCCGATCGCAGCCGCCATCGTAGCCAATACCATCAGCACTACGACCGCTACCGACAGCCCTGCACCAGGCGGCCCCGGATCACCGAACAGCATGCGCTGGGTATCGCGCTTGTCATCGCTCATCGCCTGCCCTCCTGGAATCTGCCCCACTAGTTACACCGCGGGCCCCGATTCCGGCAGAGTCAGAAACGTCATGACTGTGACAACGTCCACAGCACGCGACGCGCTACCCTGCCTCCATTCCCAATCTGCGGAGGACGTCATGGCGCACCAGAGCCGTCTGGCCGGATTCATCATCGACTGCCAGGACACGCCCGCTGACGAAGGCGCACGCTTCTGGGCGGCCGCACTCGGTCTGCAGGCGCAGCCATCGTATGCCGAAGATGGCGCCGAGTACGCCGACCTGCAGGGGGCGCCCACGGGCCTGAACGTGGAAGTACAGCGCGTCGATCATCCTTCACGGGTGCACCTGGACATCGAGAGCGACGACATCGATGCCGAGGCAGATCGACTGGAAAAGCTCGGCGCGCGCCGGATCGGCTTCGTCAAACGCTGGTGGGTGATGGAAGCGCCCACCGGCCATCGCTTCTGCATCGTGCGCATGCGCGAACGCGCAGTACCGGCCAATCTCTGGCCCTGAAGCAGAAAGGGACGGAAGCCGCGGCTTCCGTCCCCTCATGCCTACTGCAGCTGCGCCACGCTGGGTTGCTGCGGCGATTGCCCCCAGCCGCCCAGCGCCTTGTACACACCAACCACGCTGACGTTGACTTCGGCCTCGGCCGCCGCCAATGCATCATCCGCCGCCAACTGCGTGCGCTGCGCATCCAGCAGGGTCAGGAAGTCTTCCGAGCCCTCGCGATAGCGGATCTGCGCCAGCGATTCGGCACGTCGTGCCGCCTGCGCCTGCTCGACCACGATCGCCAGCCGCGCCTGCTGCTTGGAATAGCGGGTCAGCGCGTTTTCGGTGTCTTCCAGTGCCAACAGCACGGCCTGCTCATACTGCGCAGCCACACCCTCGGCTTCAGCCTTGCTGGCACGCAGGCGTGCACGCACGGTGCCGAAGTCGAACGCGGCCCAGCTCAGCGACGGGGTCAGCGACCAGGCCTTGTTGTTGCCATTGACCAGGCCACTGGCGTCGCCGCCGAGGAAGCCGACGAAACCGGACAACGACAGCCGCGGGAACAGGTCCGCAGTGGCCACGCCCACCCGCGCGGTGGCGGCGGCCAGGCGACGCTCGGCCACGCGCACGTCGGCGCGTTGGCGCAGCAGCTCGCGGGTATCGCCCAGCGGCAGCGCCTTGGCAAATGCCGGCACGTCGTGCGGCGCAAGCATGGCGGTCAGCGTTTCCGGACGCTGGCCCAGCAGAACCGCCAGCCGGTTGCGCGACTGCGTCTCGGCCACTTCCAGCAGCGGGATATCGGCCTCGATCGCCTTCAGGCGGGCACGGCTGCTCTGCACATCCAGCTCGCTGCCGGCGCCCAGCTCCCAGCGCGCCTCGGTCAGCTTCTGCGTATCGCGCAGGTTGGCCAGGGTGTGCTGGGCCACGGCGATGCGCTTCTGCGTGCCACGCAGCTCGAAGTAGTTGCGCGCCACTTCGGCGGCGACCAGCACCTGTGCATCGGCCAGGTTGGCCTGCTCGGCGTCGAGGTCGGCGCGCGCGGCTTCTGCAGCACGGCGCTTGCGGCCGAACAGATCCAGCTCCCAGCCGGCGTCGAAGCCGAGCTGGTAGCTTTCACTGAACACCCGCTGCCCACCCAGCTGCGGATCGGGTTGCTTGCGGCGGTCGTAGCTGCCGCCTGCGGTGATGTGCGGGGCCTGGTCGAAACGGCTTTCGACGAACACCGCACGGGCCTGGCCGACGCGGGCCACCGCCACGCGCAGGTCGAGGTTGTCCGACAGTGCACCGTGCACCAGCTGTTCCAGCACCGGATCATCGAACTGCGCCCACCAGCTGGCCACCGGCGAGGTGGTGCTGAACACCGGCTGCTGCGCACCCTGCAGCACCACAGGCTCCTGTACCGGCGCCTTGTAGTTGGGGCCGACGCTGACACAGCCTGCCAGCACCAGGCTGGAGACGGCCATCGCCAACGTGCGCATCACCATGGCAGCACCTCGCCCAGGTAGGTGAAGCTGCCGCTGGCGCCGGATTCACCGATCAGCGCCATTTCCACGCTGGAACGTGCGCCTTCGCTGATTTCGATTTCGCCGTTGCCGCCGTTCATGTCGGTCTTCACGTAACCCGGATGCACGGTGTTGACCTTGATCGGGGTATTGCGCAGTTCGTAGGCCAGGCTCAGGGTCCAGCTGTTCACCGCTGCCTTGGAGGCGTTGTAGGCCGGGATCTTGAAATCGTAGATGCCCGACGCCGGGTCGGCGTGCAGGGTCTGCGAGCCGAGCATGCTCGATACGTTGACGATGCGGCCGGATTTGGCCTGCTTGACCAGCGGCAGGAAGGCCTGGGTGACCGCCACCAGCGCGTACACGTTGGTGTCGAAGGTGCGCTTCCAGGTCTCGAGCGACTGCTCCGACGGCGCCTGCGCCGGGTTCTCGATCATGATGCCGGCGTTGTTGACCAGGATGTCGAGGCGGCCATGGCGCTGGCGTACCTGCTCGACCGCTTCGGCGATGCTGGCTGCATCGGTCACGTCCAGCTGGATGGCTTCGACCGGCAGGCCTTCAGCCTGCAGCTGCAGTGCCAGCTCAACTGCCGTGTCGCGCTTGCGACCTGCCAGCAGCGTGTGCACACCGGCCTGGGCGAGCTGGCGCACGGTTTCCAGGCCGATGCCACGGGTGGCGCCGGTGACCAGCGCGATCTTGTTCTGATGGGTGTTCATGGATTCATGCCTTGTGAGGGGAAAGCCGCCGCCGGCCAATGACCGGCGGCGACGGGGTTCCATGTCAGTGGTGGATGGTCGGCTCGCCGTGCTGCACCAGCTGGCCACCACCATTGCGGGTGACGAACTTGCGCAGGGCCACGTAGAACACCGGGGTGAGGAACAGGCCGAACAGGGTCACGCCCAGCATGCCGGCGAACACGGTGATACCGGTCACCGAGCGCACCTCGGCGCCTGCACCGTGCGACAGCACCAGCGGCACGGTGCCGGCGATGAACGCGATGGAGGTCATCACGATCGGGCGCAGACGCAGGCGGCAGGCTTCCAGCGCCGCTTCAACGATGCCCTTGCCGCCCATCTCCAGCTCTCTGGCGAATTCGACGATCAGGATCGCGTTCTTGCACGCCAGGCCCATCAGCACCACCAGGCCGACCTGCACGAACACGTTGTTGTCACCGCCGGTGAGCCAGACGCCGAACAGCGCGGACAGCAGGGTCATCGGCACGATCAGGATCACCGCCAGCGGCAGCGACCAGCTCTCGTACAGCGCGGCCAGCACCAGGAAGGCCAGCATGATCGCCACCGGGAACACGATGAAGGCGGCCTTGCCCTGGGTGGCCTGCTGGTAGCTCAGGTCGGTCCATTCAGTGGTCATGCCCACCGGCAGCACCTTGCCGGCAATCTCGGTCAGCTTGTTCATCGCTTCGGCCGAGGACAGCAGGCGCGGGTCGGCTTCACCGGCCAGGTCCGCTGCCGGGTAGCCATTGAAGCGCAGCACCGGGTCCGGGCCGAAGGTCTGCTTGATGGTGACCATCGAACCGATCGGCACCATTTCACCGCGGTCGTTGCGGGTACGCAGCTTGCCGATGTCCTCGACCGTCTCGCGGAACGGGCCATCTGCCTGGGCGATCACCTGCCAGGTACGGCCGAACTGGTTGAAGTCGTTGACGTAGGCCGAACCCAGGTAGGTCTGCAGGGTGTCGAACAGCTCGGTGAGCTGCACGCCCTGTGCCTTCGCCTTCACGCGGTCCACCTCGGCATCCAGCTGCGGCACGTTGGCCTGGTAGCTGGAAATCGGGAAGGCCATGCCCGGCGTCTGCGCCACGGTGCCCTGCATCGCCTGCACGGCGTTCTGCAGCGCGCCGTAGCCCAGGTTGCCACGGTCCTCGATGAACATCTGGTAGCCGTTGCCGTTACCCAGGCCGAGGATCGGCGGCGGCATCATCGCGAAGGCGAAGCCTTCCTGCAGCCCGGCGATCTTCTGGTTGATCTCGGCATTGATCTGCGCAGCGGTACGGCCATGACGCTCGGCGAACGGCTTGAGCGGAATGAACGCCACACCGGTGTTCGGCGTGTTGGTGAACTGCAGCGCGTTCAGACCCGGGAACGAGATGGTGTGGGCCACGCCATCGGTTTCCTGGGCGATCTTGGCGACCTTGCGCAGCATTTCATCGGTACGCGCGATCGACGAACCTTCCGGCAGCTTCACGCCGGCAATCAGGTACAGCTTGTCCTGGGTCGGGATGAAGCCCGGCGGCACCAGCTTGAAGATCACGCCGGTACCGACCAGCAGGACCGCGTAGACCACGAACACCGCGCCGCGACGGCCGAGGATGCGCGCCACGCCACGTTCGTACTTCTCCGAGCTGGACTTGAAGAAGCGGTTGAACGGACGGAACACCCAGCCGAACAGGCGGTCGATCAGGCGGCTCGGGCCGTCCTTCGGTGCGCCGTGGGCCTTCAGCAGGCGCGCGGCCAGCGCCGGCGACAGGGTCAGCGAGTTGATCGCCGAGATCACCGTGGAGATGGCGATGGTGACCGCGAACTGCTTGTAGAACTGGCCGGTGACACCGGACAGGAACGCCATCGGCACGAATACGGCACACAGCACCAGCGCGATCGCCACGATCGGGCCGGACACTTCACGCATGGCCTGGTGTGCCGCCGCGGTGGGCGACAGGCCTTCTTCGATGTTGCGTTCGACGTTCTCCACCACCACGATCGCGTCGTCGACCACGATGCCGATCGCCAGCACCAGGCCGAACAGGCTCAGCGTATTGATCGAGAAGCCCAGCAGGTACAACGCGGCGAAGGTACCCACCACCGACACCGGCACCGCGATGAGCGGGATGATCGAAGCGCGCCAGGTCTGCAGGAACAGGATCACCACCAGCACCACCAGCGCGATGGCTTCCAGCAGCGTGGAGACCACGGCCTTGATCGAGTCGCGCACGAAAATGGTGGTGTCATACACGGCTTCGTACTTCACGTCGGCCGGCATGGTCTTCTGCATCTCGTCCATCGTCGAGATGACCTGGTCGCGGATTTCCAGCGCGTTCGCACCCGGCGACTGGAAGATGCCGATACCGACCGCGTTCTTGCCGTCCAGCTGCGAGCGCAGGGTGTAGTCACCCGCACCCAGTTCCAGGCGGGCCACGTCGGACAGGCGCACGATCTCGCCATCGGTGCCACTCTTGAGCACGATGTCGCCGAATTCCTTTTCGGTCTTCAGCCGGCCCTGGGCATTGATCAGGGTCAGGAACTTGCTGTCCGGCAGCGGTTCGGCGCCGAGCTGGCCGGCCGACACCTGCACGTTCTGCTCGCGCATGGCGCGCACCACGTCGCTGGCGGTCAGGCCACGCGAAGCCACCTTGTCCGGATCCAGCCAGGCGCGCATGGCGTAGTCGCCACCACCGAAGATCTGCGCGTCACCGACGCCCGGAATACGCGCCAGCGCGTCCTTGACGTGCAGGCGGGCGTAGTTGCGCAGGTACAGGGTGTCGTACTTGCCTTGCGGCGAGGTCAGGTGCACCACCATCAGGAAGGTCGGCGACTGCTTCTGCGTGGTCACGCCCTGCCGGCGCACGTCCTCGGGCAGGCGCGCCTGCGCCTGCGCCACACGGTTCTGCACCTTCACCGCCGCCGCGTCCGGGTCGGTACCCGGGCGGAAGGTAACGGTCATCTGCAGCACGCCGTCGGAACCGGCGACCGACTTCAGGTACATCATGCCTTCGACGCCGTTGATGGCTTCTTCAAGCGGCGTGGCGACGGTCTCGGCAATGACCTTGGGGTTGGCGCCCGGATAGACCGTGCGCACGACCACCGACGGCGGCACCACTTCCGGGTACTCGCTGATCGGCAGGATTGGAATCGTGATCAGGCCTGCGGCGAAGATCACGATCGACAGCACCGCCGCGAAGATCGGCCTGTCGATGAAGAAACGGGAAAAGTCCATGGAGGAATTCCTGGGAAAGGCATTCGGCGGGCAACAGCCACCCTGCCCCTCGCCGAGATGACGAAGGCAGGGAAGGCTGCCGCTGGCGCCGGCAGCTAAGCGGGGACGCGGATCAGGAGACGGCGGGTCAATGCTTCAGGGCGGCGGTGGCATCGCGGCCCGGTGCCGGCGCGGCCTGTGGCTGCATCGCCACCGCCTTGGCCTGCACCGGCATGCCCGGCATGAAGACCTTCTGCACGCCGTCGATGATCACCTTGTCGCCCGCGGCCAGGCCGTGTTCGACAATGCGCAGGCCGTCGGCGGTGCGACCGAGCTGGATGTCGCGGCGCTGGGCCTTGCCATCCTTGTCGACCACGTAGACATACTTGCGGTCCTGGTCGGTCAGCACGGCCTTGTCGTCGATCAGCAGGGCCTGGAACTGGCCGCTGCCGAGCAGCTGCACGCGGGCGAACAGGCCCGGGGTGAACTGGCGGTCGGCGTTGTCCAGCAGTGCGCGGACGCGGATGGTGCCGGTGCTGCGGGCGACCTGGTTGTCGAGGAAGTCGACCTTGCCCGAGTGCGGGTAACCTTCCTCACCGGACAGGCCGACCTTCACCGGCAGCTCGCTGTCACGCTCGCTCGGGCGCTCGCCCTTGCGTGCCATCTGGGCATAGCGCAGGAAGGTGCTTTCGTCGGCATCGAAGTAGACGAACACGGTATCCAGCGAGACCAGCGTGGTCAGCACGCTGGCACTGTCGCCGGCGGTGACCAGGTTGCCGGCGGTGACCATCGCGCGGCCGGCACGGCCGTCGATCGGTGCGCGCACCTTGGTGAACTCCAGATTGAGCCGGGCCGCATCCAGCGCGGCCTGCGCCGCCTGCACGGCGGCACCGGACTGGTCAGCGGCGGCACGACGTTGCTCGGCGGTCTCGGTGGAGATCGCCTGCTGCTCGGACAGGCGCTTGGCGCGCTCGGACTCGCTGCGGGCCAGCGTGGCCTGGGTACGTGCGCGGGCCAGTTCGGCGGCAGCGCGATCGTACTCGGCCTGGTAGCTGCGCGCGTCGATGGTGAAGAGCACTTCGCCCTTCTTCACTTCCTGGCCTTCGACGTAGTTGACCTTGTCGATGTAGCCGGACACGCGCGGACGCAGTTCAACGCTCTGTACCGCTTCGACGCGGCCGCTGAATTCGTCCCACTGGCTGACCTGCTCGACCAGCACCGGCGCTGCGCTGACCTGCGGCGGAGGCGGTGCACCGGCTTCTTCGGCATGGCCGCCGCTGCACGCCGCCAGCACGGCCGCAGCGAGGATCGACACGCCGACCATCGCGATGCGATGGCCGAAACGATGTGGGGTGGTATTGGGGGAAGTCATGGCATGCATCCGTACGGAGGGGTGGTACAGCTATATGAGAACGTGTTGCAAAAATCGGCGCCGCATACTGCGACCTCAACCATGGTCGAGGTCAAGCGACGCCTGCGGTATCGCGCCACAAAGGGGGAACTTCCAAGTGCAGCAGGCCACGCGGCAGTTCGGCATCGCTGCTGTCACAGCGGACGATGGCGCGGTTGTCGCGGCAACCATCCAGCAGCGAGACCACGCGACGACCCACCAGCAGCGAGCTGGGCCACTCGATGCAGGCATTGGCCGCGTTGGCCGGGGTACAGACCGGGCTGCAGACTTCCAGCATCTGCGCACGCACGCCCAGCGCCTGCGCCTCCTGGTGCACGACCTGCGCGTACATGCGCAGCGCGGCGGTGGTGATCGAGGTCTCGCCGTAACCCGCCCACGGTTTGGCGTTGGCCGGGCTGCCGATCATCACGTAGCGCCGTGCATGCACGTTGTCCTGCAGCAGCGGCAGCAGGTGACGCACCGCGTGCACGTGCGGCATCAGATCGGCCTGCATCGCGCCCATCAGTTCGTCACCGTTGCGGTCGACCACGCGACCGCGGCGGTATGGCCCACCCATTGCGGCGATCACTGCCGCCAACGGGCGCGGGCGCTGCGCGATGCGTTCGGCCAGCGCGCGCGCCGATCCGTCGTCGCTGAGCGAACCCAGCACCGTCTCCAGGCCCGGCTCATCGGCGAACTGCTCGTGCAGCGCCGCCAGCCGGCCCGGATCGCGGCCGACAACCAACACCGGGCTGCCGGCCTCCAGCAGCGCGCCCACCACACCCTGGCCGACGGCACCGGTGCCGCCCAAGACCAGGACTTCGGGCGTCAGCATCCCATTCACGGGACATTTCCTCCCATATCCGGGATAGTCCCGATTCGACGCAGTCGGTCACCCTTGTGAGGGACCAGGCGGAGGGCGCCGCCACGCTGCTGACGCATGGGCGCGGTAAACTCACGGAAGTCCTTGTGTACCAAGGAACTCGGGCGGGCTTCGACGGTCATCGCCAGGTCCAGGGTGTTCTGGCCGGCGTTCCGGAGTCGGGCAAGAATGTTGCGCAGGCTCATGGCGGACGGGCTCCAATTAACGAATGGCGCCACGATAGACCTCAAACCTTTACTTGATTAGTCCTGATTAAGGGGAATAATCATCCCGCTCCCGGTCCAATCGTTCTGTCACGATTGTCCCATCCCCGACGTCCAGGATCCCCGACCATGTCCCACGATCTCAACGAGACGCTGATCTTCGTCAAAGTGGTCGAGCAAGGCAGCTTCATCGCCGCTGCCAAATCGCTCGGCCTGCCCAAGACCACGGTCAGCCGCAAAGTGCAGGAGCTGGAAACGCGCCTGGGCGCGCGCCTGCTGCACCGGACCACGCGCCGCCTCGGCCTGACCGAAGCCGGTTCGATCTACCACGAACATTGCCAGCGCATCGCGCGCGAACTGGAAGAAGCCGAGAGCGCGGTGAGCCAGCTGCAGTCCGGCCCGCGCGGCTGGCTGCGCTTCACCGTCCCCTATTCGATCGGCATCACCTGGATCGCCCCGCTGCTGGGCCAGTTCCATGCGCAGTACCCGGAGATCCGCCTGGACATGCACATGGGCAACGAGAAGCTGGACCTGATTGCAGGTGAAGCGGACCTTGCGCTGCGCGTGGGGGCCCTGCCCGATTCCAACCTGGTCGCGCGCAAGCTGGGTAGCCTGCGTACGCAGGTGTTCGCCAGCCCGGCCTACATCGAGCGCTATGGCGAACCGCTGCACCCGGAAGAACTGCAGTTCCATCGCATCCTGGCCATGCGCAAGCCGTACCACACGGGTAATTCGCCGCGCTTCACCTGGCAGCTGGGCGAGAACGGCGGTGAACTGCGCGACTTCCCGGTCACCCCGCTGATGACCGCCAACGACATGTCTGCGTTGAATGGGGCATTGGTGTGTGGCGAAGGCCTGCTGCTGACCGGCGACGTGATGGCCAAGCCCTTCGTCGAATCGGGCATGGTGCGCCGCGTGCTCGCTGGCTGGACCGGTCCGGAAGTGGACTTCAACGCCGTGTTCGCCGGTGGCCGCCTGGTCTCGCCAAAAGTGCGTGCGTTCGTCGACTTCCTGGTCGAGAAGCTCAACTTCGACGCCAATTACATGCTGGCGCAGTGCCCGGGTGCGAAGCTGGCGCAGCAGCAGAAGGAAAAGGAAGACGCTGCACTGGAAAGCAGCGGCAAGCGGATCCTGGAGAAGGTGGCCGCTTCGGCGGCATGACCGAGGGTATCCTCGCGTGGCGTGGATCTACCCGGGCGCGCGATGTCGCTTTCTGTAGCGTCGAGCCATGCTCGACTGCTTTTCGAACGGCGCCGACCAAGGTCGGCATCTACCAGAAGAGGTAGCCGAGCGTGGCTCGGCTCTACAGGCGCTATCGGCGTGCCGAGCAAGCTCGGCACCTACAAAAATGCCGCCTGCAAGGGCGGCATTTTCGTTCCGGCTACGCCGGAACTGTAACGCTGCGCGTTACTGCTTGAGCGGAATCACACGAATTTCGACACGGCGG
>NZ_JASJSI010000046.1:0-34084 GCF_030237085.1 Stenotrophomonas maltophilia group sp. Smal32 | reverse complement strand
CCAGACCTCTACACTCATGGCGACGCCTGGCAAGGGCTCGGCTGCTTGAACCCGGCGCACGCCCCGGGATGCGGGAAGAATTGCCCGCTATCCCCCGAGCCGAATGGATTAAGCGCCATGACCGGGACGCCAGACGTCTTTCCGCCCGCCACGCCGGGCGGCACCCCGCTCGTTGCCCTGCCCACTGGTCCGCGCAAGCCCGACCAGGTGAAAGGCAAGCTGTACATCAAGACCCACGGTTGCCAGATGAACGAGTACGACTCGGCCAAGATGGCCGACGTGCTTGCCGCCAGCGATGGCCTGGAACTGACCGACAGCCCGGACGACGCCGACGTCATCCTGGTCAACACCTGCTCCATCCGCGAAAAAGCGCAGGAGAAGGTGTTCAGCCAGCTGGGCGTGTGGAAGGGCCTGAAGAACAAGGGCCGCGAGGTCATCATCGGCGTGGGCGGCTGCGTCGCCTCGCAGGAAGGCGAAGCGATCATCAAGCGCGCGCCGTTCGTCGACCTGGTATTCGGCCCGCAGACCCTGCATCGCCTGCCGGAACTGATCCGCGCCCGTCGCGAGCAGAAGCGCCCGCAGGTGGACATCAGCTTCCCCGAGATCGAGAAGTTCGACCGCCTGCCGGAGCCGCGCGCTGAAGGTGCTTCGGCGTTCGTGTCGATCATGGAAGGCTGCTCGAAGTACTGCTCGTTCTGCGTGGTGCCCTACACCCGCGGCACCGAAGTCAGCCGCCCGTTCGAGGACGTGGTGGTGGAAGTGGCCCAGCTGGCCGCGCAGGGCGTGCGCGAGATCAACCTGCTCGGCCAGAATGTCAATGCCTATCGCGGCCCGTATGGCGACGGCGAGTTCGCCGACCTGGGCCTGCTGATCCGCACCATCGCCGAGATCGACGGCGTCGGCCGCATCCGCTTCACCACCTCGCATCCGCTGGAGTTCAGCGATTCGCTGATCGATGCGTTCCGCGACGTGCCGCAGCTGGCCAACTTCCTGCACCTGCCGGTGCAGGCCGGCAGCGACCGCGTGCTGTCGGCGATGAAGCGCGGCTACACCGCGCTGGAATTCAAGTCGAAGATCCGCAAGCTGCGCGCGGTGCGCCCGGACATCTCCATCAGCTCGGACTTCATCGTCGGCTTCCCCGGCGAGACCGACGCCGACTTCGAGAAGACCATGAAGCTGATCGAGGACATCGGCTTCGATCACAGCTTCTCCTTCATCTATTCGCGCCGCCCGGGCACGCCGGCTGCGGATCTGGAAGACACGATCAGCGATGCCGAGAAGCACGCGCGCCTGTCGCGCCTGCAGGAGCGCATCAATGCACACGCCGCGAGCATCTCCGAGAAGATGGTCGGCACCGTGCAGACCGTGCTGGTGGAAGGCCCTTCGCGCAAGAACCCGAACGAACTGACCGGCAAGACCGAGAACATGCGGTCGGTGAACTTCCCGGCGCCGGCGCGCTTGATCGGCCAGTTCGTGGATGTGGTAATCACCGAGGCGCTGACCAATTCGCTGCGCGCGCGGGTGGTGGCGGAGTAGATCTCCGGATCGGATCCCCGCAGGGGCTCCGACCCGCAGGCCCGATCATGGGGACGGAGCCCCTCCGCGGGGATCCGACCCCTGCCTTCAATCCAGGCGCTTGCGGAAACGCAGGATCGCCAGCGTCATCATCACCACGATGAAGGCCAGCAGCGCCAGCGCGTCGTGCCACAGCTCCCACAGCGAAGCACCGCGCAGCATGATGCCGCGCACCAGGCGCAGGAAGTGGGTCAGCGGCAGCACTTCGGCCAGCCACTGGACTGGCCGTGGCATGCCGGCGAACGGGAACATGAAGCCGGACAGCAGGATCGACGGCAGGAACAGGAACAACGTCATCTGCATCGCCTGGAACTGCGAGCGCGCGCGCGTGGAGATCAGCAGGCCCAGCGCGAGGTTGGCCAGCACCAGCAGCACCGCGGCCAGGTAGATGTCCAGCAGGCTGCCGCGGATCGGCACCTGGAACAGCCAGGTGCCCAGCACCAGCACCAGCGTGGTCTGCAGCAGGCCAATGGCCGCATAGGGCAGCACCTTGCCCACCATCAGTTCGCTGCGCGATACCGGCGTGGCGATCAGCAGCTCCATGTTGCCGCGCTCGCGTTCGCGCACCACCGCCACCGCCGTGAACATCACCAGGGTCATGGTCAGGATCACCCCGATCAACCCCGGCACGATGTTCACCGCCGAGCGCCGCTGCGGGTTGTAGAAACTGGTCACGCTGACCTGGCCGCTGGCGATGCTGCCTTCGCGCAGCGGCCGCGTGTTGCTGGTCGGGCGCGTATCCAGCGGCACCTGCGCCAGCTGGATCGCTGCGCTCTGCACCACGGTGTCGCTGCCATCGACCAGCACCTGTACCGCTTCGCGACCGTCGAAACGGCGACGCTCGAAATCTGCCGGCACCACGATGCCGACACTGATCTCGCCGCGGCGCAGCGCCTGCATCAGCTGGTCCGGCGTGTAGGCCTCGCTGCGCGGGGTGATCACATCGGTGGCGACCATGTCCTGCACCAGCGCGCGCGAGGCCGCGCTGTTGGCCTGGTCTGCCACACCCGCATCAAGGTGGCGCAGGTTGAGATTGATCGCATAGCCGAACAGCAGCAGCTGCATCACCGGAATGCCGACGATCATCGCCAGCGTGATGCGGTCACGGCGCAGCTGGCGCAGCTCCTTGAGCATGATCGCCCACAGCCGGCGCAGGTTCATGCCGCCGGCTCCCGGCCACGGCCGCGGGTGGCGGCGACGAACACGTCTTCCAGGTTCGGCGCCACCGCCTCGATATGCGCCTGTGGATCGGCACCGGCCAAGGCGCGCTGCAACGTCGCCATGTCGGCCGCGTCTTCACTGCACAGTACGCGCAGCTGCGTGCCGATCTGCGCCACGCTCAGCACGCCAGGCAGTTCGGCCAGCGCGCGGCTGGCCTGGCGCGGCTGCGAGGATGTCACCTGCAACGTGCGCCCTTGCAGCCGTGCACACAGTTCGGCCGGCGTGCCGTCGGCCACCAGCGCGCCGCGATCAAGGATCGCCAGGCGGTGGCAGCGCTCGGCCTCGTCCATGTAGTGGGTCGAGACCAGCACGGTGGTGCCCGCATCGGCCAGTTCGAACAGGGCCTCCCAGAAATCGCGGCGCGATTCCGGGTCGACCGCACTGGTCGGTTCGTCCAGGAACAGCAGCTCCGGGGCGTGCACGACGGCACCGGCCAACGCCAGGCGTTGCTTCTGGCCACCGCTGAGCGTGCCGGCCAGCTGCGCCTGCCGGTACTGCAACCGGTACTGCTGCAGCAGCTCATCGACCCGCTGCCGTGCCTGGCCGCGCGGCAGGTCCTGGATGGCGGCGAGGAACTCCAGGTTCTCGCGCACAGACAGGTCTTCGTACAGCGAAAAGCGCTGGGTCATGTAGCCGATGCGGCGGCGCAGCGCTTCAGCCTGTTCTGGCACAGCGAGGCCCAGCACCTCGATCTGCCCCGCGCTCGGCTCCAGCAGGCCGCACAGCATGCGGATGGTGGTCGACTTGCCCGAGCCGTTCGGGCCGAGGAAGCCGTAGACCTGGCCACGAGGCACGGTCAGGTCGACATTGTCCACGGCCAGCAGATCGCCGAAGCGCCGAGTCAGGCCCTGCGCATGCACGGCAATGTCGTCGCCAGTGTTCAGAAGCTCACCTGCACCGGCATCCCCGCCGGGAGTTTCTGCATGTCGGCGGTCGTATCCACTTCGATCTCGGCCAGATAGCTCAGCCGCGCAACGTCGTCGCCGGTCAATGCGTAGTAAGGGGTGAACGACGGCTCGCTGCGGATCGAGCGCACATGCCCCTTCAGCGCAGCGCCTTGCCCTTCCAGATGCACCTGCGCGGCCTGCCCGACCTTGACCTGCAAGCGCAAGGGCTGCGGCAGATAGACGCGCGCATAGGGACGCTCGCCGACCAGCATCACCGCCAGCGGTGCGCCGATCGGCGCCTGGTCACCCTGCCGGTAGGGCAAGGCATCGACCATGCCATCGCGCGGTGCGCGCAGCTGCAGCTTCTGCAGGTTGACGCCCTGCACCACCTGCTGCGCCTGCGCAGCGTCCGCTGCGGCCTGTCCCTGCGCGATGTCCTGCGCTCGGCTGCCATGCACCAGCTCCAGCCAGGCCTGCTCGGCGGCACGCACGCTGGCCTCGGCATTGCCTGCGGCCGCGCGTGCGCGGTCCAGCTCGGCGGCGGCGATCAGGCTCTGGCGTGCCAGCGGTTGCACCCGGCGGTAGTACGCACTGGCTTCGGCAGACTGCGCACGCAAGGCGGCCAGCTGCGCCTGGGCCTGGGCGATCTGCTCCTGCCTCGGGCCGATCTTCAATTCATCCAGCTGTGCCTGCGCGCGCACGGTGTCGGCCTGCGCTGCGGCAAACTGCGCATCGCCACGAGCTGGGTCGAGCTGCATCAGCAGCGTGCCGGCCTTGACCTGCTGTCCCTCGCGCACATCCACCGTAGCAATCACCTCGGCCGCCGGTGCCGGCACCGTGATCCGGTCCCACTCCAGCGTCCCCAATGCAACCGGAGGCGTCTGGCCACAGCCTGCCAGCAGGGCGAGGCCTGCCAGTCCGATCCCACGTGTCCAGCTACCGGTATCCATGCCACCCCCTCCTGCGACGGCGCCACGGTGCCACGCGCCCCGTGCACCCACAATGATTGCAATCAGCCATGGTGTTTTTTTCACCGCCGACTGCCGAGCCTTTTACCGCAAGGCTCCGCGCCACCTATCCACAACTTGGTTCAGCATCATTCCACAGCCGGTGTGGAAAACCGGCGGGAGGTGGCCGTGTTGGGTGCCTGGCAGCGGAACATGCGCTGCCGTCACACAGGCCGAGCGGCCGTGACGGTTTTTTCACCACCACCTCATGGACCTTGTGGCACAAGCACTGCGAAGGCCTATCCACAGGTTTTCGCGCACCCCGTCCACACCGGGTGTGGAAAACCGCGTATCGGCCCGCTGCTGGCCGCGCGCCCCGTGCGCACGCTACCCTTGTCCCCCCTGAATACACTGCGGTGGAAGGCGTCCGCCCCACCGGAAGCAATGAAAAGCATCGAGCATCGAGACTTCACCCTGTCGCCGGAAGACAACGAACGGCTGGCCAACCTGTGTGGCCCGTTCGACGGTCATCTGCGGCAGATCGAACTGAAACTCGGCGTGGAAATCGCCAACCGTGGCTTCGTGTTCCGCATCAGCGGACCGAACGAGGCCATCGTCGAGGCACAGAAGCTGGTTGAAGCGCTGTACGCCGAAGCCGGCGAAACCACCTTCGACAACCACGCCATCCACCTGCGCCTGGCGCAGGCCAACGTCGAGCAGATCGCCGAACGCTCCTACGAAGCGCAGGAGGTGGCGATCAAGGTCAAGCGTGGTACGGTGCGCGGTCGCGGTGCCAACCAGGCCCGCTACCTGCACCAGATCGCTACCCACGACATCAACTTCGGCATCGGGCCGGCCGGTACCGGCAAGACCTTCCTGGCCGTGGCCAGCGCGGTCGAAGCACTGAACGAATCGCGGGTGCAGCGGCTGATCCTGGTCCGCCCCGCAGTGGAAGCCGGCGAGAAGCTGGGCTTCCTGCCCGGCGACCTGAGCCAGAAGGTCGATCCCTACCTGCGACCGCTGTACGACGCCCTTTACGAGATGATGGGCGTGGAGAAGGTGGTCAAGCTGCTGGAAAGGAACGTCATCGAGATCGCACCGCTGGCCTATATGCGCGGCCGCACGCTCAACGATGCGTTCGTGATCCTGGACGAAGCACAGAACACCACCATCGAGCAGATGAAGATGTTCCTGACCCGCCTGGGCTACGGCTCCACTGCGGTGGTCACCGGTGACCTGACCCAGACCGACCTGCCCAAGCACGTGAAGTCGGGCCTGCGCGATGCCATCGATGTGCTGCGCGACGTGGAGGGTGTCAGCTTCACCTTCTTCGAATCCCGCGACGTGGTCCGCCACCCGCTGGTGGCGCGCATCGTCAGCGCCTACGACCGCCGCGACCTGCATCAGATCCAACCTGGAGCAACTCCATGACCCGTGGTCCCGTGCGACTGGACGTCGCCGTCAGTTATGCTCTGCCGCGCGCCGGCCTGCCGGCGGCAGTGAGCTTCCGCAAGTGGGTGGCCGCCGCGTTGAAGGGCCGCATCCGCGAGGCCGATCTGGCCATCCGCGTGGTCGATGCCAAGGAAGGACAGTCATTGAACCGCCACTACCGCGGCAAGGACTACGCCACCAACGTGCTCAGCTTCCCGGCCGAAGTACCCGAAGGCCTGCCCAAGGGCGTCAAGTTCCCGCTGCTCGGTGACCTGGTGATCTGTGCACCGGTCGTGGCACGCGAGGCCGACGAGCAGGGCAAGGCGCTCAACGCCCACTACGCGCACCTGACCGTGCACGGCGTGCTGCACCTGCTTGGCTGGGACCACGAGGACGACAAGGAAGCCGAGGCGATGGAGCAGCTGGAACGGGAGATCCTGGCCGAGCTGGGCATCGACGACCCCTACGCGGGCGAGCGCTGACACCGGGCCCTGTTCCGAGCCCACGCACTCAAGGAAGAGGAACGCAGCATGACCCTACCCGCACTTGTGCTTGCCGCGCTACTGCAGTCCGGCGCAGGCCTGATGCGCGATCCTGACCGTCCCTCACCGTTCCCCACCAGCGACAGCGAGGCCGACATCGCCGCAAAGATCGCCGAACTACGGGCGTTCTTCGGCAGCAGCGAGCGCGACACCCGCAACATCGTCGCCACTGCCCAGCAACGGGCACTGATCGAGCGCCTGGAAGCGCGGCACGCGGCACGTCTGGCCGGCATCTGGGTGGACAATGCGAGGGGCTGGAACGTTGTCGTGCGACTGACAGGCGCCGCACCCGAGGCCGATGAGACACATCCAGGGGCAGATGGCCCGCAAAGTGTGCGCTACATCACCGGCGCCGCGATGACGGAAGCGGAGATGACGCGCCGGCTGCACGCACAGCAGGACTGGCTGCGGGCCCAGCTGCCTGACCTGTTCGGCTATGGCCTGGATGTCAAGACCGGGGAGCTGGAGGTGGAGCTGCGGGATACCCCAGCCAACCGCGCGACGGCGGCGGCCGTACGTGACCACCTGCAGGCGCGACTGGGCTACCCGGTCAGGCTGCGCTGGTACCCAGCGGCCACGCGCTGGAATCCGCCCTGACTGTGCCACGGCTGGAGTGCCAGCCCATGCGCTGGGCTACTGTTCAACACCGGCCAGGACGGGGAAGGAAAAAGGATGAACCCAGGGAACAGCTTCACGACGTTTGCGATGAGCGCGGGCCTGTTCGCCGGCCTGCTGATGCTGGGCGCGCACACCGTGCGCCGCCTCAGCGCTCATGAACCCGCCGGCAGGCACTGGCTGCTGCGCAGCCTCGCCCTGCTCTCGCCTTTGTGCCTGCTGGCTGGGCTGGCGACCGGCATGATCGGCCCCCACCTCACGGGTAGAGCGGAACCCGCCCACGTGCCCGGGCTGTGGGAAACGTCGATGGTGCTGATACTGGTCGGTGCCCTGACCCTGCCGGTGCTGTGGCGAACGCTGCTGCAGCAGCGGCTTGGCAGGCCGGTCAACGCACTCCCGTTCTTCCATGCCAGCCGCACCTCGTTGCTGGTGCTGTTCGTGCTGGCCGTGATCTACATGAAAGTGGCCAGGACAGCCGCATCGGAACTGATGCCCTGGCTGACCAGCCCGGGCCTGTGGCCGGCAGTGGCGCGCATCGCGGGGCAATCGATGCAGATCGCCATGCTTGCGGTCGTGCTGACCCTCTCACTGATGGTCGCGCGGCGGGCGATGACCGGATTCCTGCGCCTTCTCACCGGGCTGTTCAGACACTCACCGGAGCTATGATGGCGGCCCTTCGCCTGCGGAAACCGCCCGTGTCACTGCGCTGCTGCCTCCCTTTGCTGTGTGCCCTTGCGGTCCCATCCGCCTTCGCTTCCAGCCTGGACCTGCCGGCGCTGATCGAATGCCGCCAGGGTGTGGCCGACCAGGCTGCGCTGGCGCCGTTGCTGGCCGACCCGCTGAAGGCCGTGGCCCAGGGCCTGCAGCCGCTGCCGCAGGGCAACCAGTTCATGAGCGAGTACCGCCTGGCCCAGCCGATCAGCGTGTTCGGGGTGAGCACCGAGCGGGTGGCGGTGGCCGGGGCCAGCGTCATGGCGATCCTCGACCAGGCCGACCCACGCCCGCTGGCCAAGCGCCTGGCGTTGGAAACCGGTTACGACCAGGACGGCAAGTTCATGGCCGGCCGCGAGGTGGTCAGCCGCGACGTGACCGACCCGAAGACCGGCGAGGCCCAGATCGAGTCGATCATCCTCAGCGTCTCCACCGTGGCCTCCCACCCCGGCAAGACCCTGGCCGGCTGCACCTACAGCCTGGACCTGCCCGAGGAGGAGCCGGCCCCGGCCGCCCCTGCCCCGGCCACCGGCAGTCACTGACAGGCCGCCACATCCTGCTAGACTTGGGCCAACGCCCGGCCTGCCGGGTGCCTTTTTTCCAGAGATGTCAGAAGACGACAGTAGTAGCTCCCCTGCGGAGCACAGTGAAAAGAAGCGCGGCTGGCTTGAACGCCTGACCTCCGCCTTCTCCGGCGAACCCCATACCCGCGACGAGCTGGTCGCTGTCCTGCACACCGCGCAGGAAGAGGGTCTGATCGCCGCCGATACCCTGAAGATGATGGAAGGCGCCATTTCGGTGGCCGAGCTGACCGTGGGCGACGTGATGATCTCGCGCTCGCAGATGGTCTCGCTGCCGGTCGAGGCGCCCTTCCTGGAGCTGATGAAGCAGGTGGTCGAATCCGGCCATTCGCGCTTCCCGGTGCACGGCGAGAACAAGGACGACATCCTTGGCATCCTGCTGGCCAAGGACCTGCTGCGCGGCGTGGTGGCCGACAACGGCCCGGCCAACGTGCGCGAGCTGCTGCGCCCGGCGGTACTGATCCCGGAGGCAAAGAAGCTCAACGTGCTGCTGAAGGAGTTCCGCCTGTCGCGCAACCACATGGCCATCGTTGTGGACGAGTACGGCGGTGTCGCCGGCCTGGTCACCATCGAGGACGTGCTGGAACAGATCGTCGGCGAGATCGATGACGAGCATGACGAGGCCGAGGATCCTTCCGCGCAGATCGCGATCCAGTCCGACGGCCAGTACGTGGTCGACGCGCTGACCCCGATCGGCGACTTCAACGAACGCTTCGGTGCCACCTTCTCCGACGAGGACTACGACACCATCGGTGGCCTGGTCACCGAGGCCGTGGGCCACCTGCCGGAAGTCGGGGACGAACTGGCGCTGGACCGCTTCATGTTCCGCGTAGCCCGCGCCGATGCGCGCCGGGTGCAGGCCTTCCATGTGACCGTGCTGCCGCCGGACGCGCAGGACGACGCTTGAAGCGCCGCGGCCCCATCCTGGCACTGCGCCTGACGCTGTGGCTGGCACTGTGCGTGCTGGCCATGGCCCTGCCGCTGGCCGCCTTCGCGCAGCCGGCGGCGGCCACGCCTGCTGCGCCCGGCACCGGCGCCGAGTCCCCTGCGCCTCGCATCGGCGTGGTGACCATGCAACCGGGCACAGTGTTCTTCGAGCGATTCGGCCACGACGCCATCGTCGTGGTCGATCCGCTCAGCGGCGAAGCGACCTCGTACAACTTCGGGTACTTCGATCCGTCCGAGGACGATTTCATCAGCCGCTTCGCGCGCGGCGACATGATGTATTACCTGGTGGCGCTGCCGCTGCAGCAGGACCTGTCGTACTACGACGAGACCGGTCGCGGTGCCAGCGTGCAGTGGCTGGACCTGCGCCCGGACCAGGCGCGCGCACTGGCCGCCGACCTGGCCGAACGGGCCAAGCCGGAAAACGCGCGTTACCACTACGATTACTACACCGCCAACTGCGCCACGATGGTGCGCGACACCGTGGACAAGGCACTGGGTGGCGGCCTGCAGTCACAGCTGGCCGGTCGCTCGCGCGGCAACACCTACCGCAGCGAATCGGTGCGCCTGGCCTCGCCGGCGCCGTGGATGTGGCTGGGCTTCGACGTCGGCCTGGGGCCGTTCGCCGACCAGCCGCTGTCACGCTGGCAGGAAGCATTCGTGCCGATGCGCCTGGCCGACGCGCTGCGCCAGGCACGCAACAGCGATGGCCGGCCGCTGGTGCAGTCCGAACAGGAACTGCTGCCGCACCGCATCGCCCCGGAGCCAAAGGAATTCGCGCGCCGTTGGTGGCCGTGGCTGCTGTGCGGCCTGGTAATCGCCGCCGGCGTGCTGGCGCTGCGTCGCCGTCCGCGCCTGCTGGCCGGGCTGGCGCTGCCGTTCTGGCTGCTGTGCGCCCTGTTCGGTGGCGTGCTGGTGTTCCTGTGGGGCTTCAGCATCCACTACGCTGCGTGGGCCAACCGCAACCTGCTGCTGCTTTCGCCGCTGGCCGTGCTGCTGCTGCCGGGTGCGATCGCCCTGCTGAGCCGGCGCGTGCCGGGGCGCATGTTCAGGCTGGTGCTGTGGCTGCTGGCAGTGCAGGCCGTGGCCGCGCTGGTGCTGCACTGGCTGAGCCTGCAGGCGCAGTACAACGTGCAGTGGATCGTGCTGCTGCTGCCGGTGCACGTCGCCCTGGCGTGGGTGCTGGCGCGTCGTCCTCACTTGTCCGAAACACGGCCCTGACGCACGATGGCGGGCATGTCATTGCCCGCCTCCGCTTCCGCCCCGGCTTCGGCCAACCCTACCTGCGTCATCAACTGCGTCCACTACGATGACGAGGGCAAGCGCCACGACATCAGCCTGGACGCCATCAGCGATGTCATTGCCAGCGGCAACGGCTTCGTCTGGGTCGGCCTGTACGACCCCAACGAAGACGTGCTGCTGAAACTGCAGGAAGAATTCTGCCTGCACGACCTGGCCATCGAGGATGCGCGCAATGCGCACCAGCGGCCCAAGGTCGAGACCTACGGCAATTCGCTGTTCGTGGTGGTGACCACCGCGCAGATGGTCGACGAGCGCATCCAGTATGGCGAAACCCACGCCTTCCTCGGCCCACGCTTCCTGGTGACGGTGCGCCACGGTGCCTCGCTGTCCTACGCCCCGGTACGCGCGCGGGTGGAACGCGAGCCGCAGCTGCTGAAGATGGGCCCGTCGTACTGCCTGTACGCGGTGACCGACTTCGTGGTCGACAACTACCTGCCCATCGTGCACCGCTTCCGCGACACTCTGGACCTGCTGGAAAAGGACATCTTCGCCGACACCTACAAGCGCAGCACCGTGGTGCGGCTGTATGAGCTCAAGCGCGAACTGAACAAGATGCGCATGGCGGTGGCACCGCTGCAGGATGTGCTGGCCCAGATCCGGCGCTACCAGGGTGACCTGATTCCCGACGAAGTGAAGCTGTACGTGCGCGACGTGCATGACCATGCGGTGCGCATCAGCGACGTGATCGACACCCTGCGCGAGATGCTGGGCACTGCGCTGAGCGTGAACCTGTCGCTGGTGACACTGGCGCAGGGCGAGACGGTGAAGCGGCTGGGTGCCTGGGCCGCGCTGCTGGCCGCGCCGACGCTGATCACCAGCTGGTACGGCATGAACTTCAGCCACATGCCGGAGCTGAGTGAGCCGTGGTCGTACCCGTTGATGATCGTTGGCGTGGGCGGTGTGTGCGTGGGCCTGTACCGGTTGTTCAAGCGCGCGAAGTGGTTGTGACCCGCATTCTTTAGAGTCGAGCCATGCTCGACTGCTGTGCGCAATGCAGCCGAGCATGGGCTCGGCTCTACACAGGCGACCGCATCAAGCGACGTAGACCGTCTTGATGTTCATGAACTCATGGATGCCGTGGTCGGCCAGTTCGCGACCGAAACCGGACTGCTTGCTGCCGCCGAACGGCAACCGCGCGTCGCTCTTGACGATGGCGTTGACGAATGCGGCGCCGCATTCCATGAGCTGAGCGAAACGTTCACCGCGCACCGGGTCGCGCGTCCACACGCTGCCGCCCAGGCCGAAACGGGTGTCGTTGGCCACGCGCAGTGCCTCGGCCTCATCCTTCACCCGGATCACCGCGGCAACCGGACCGAACAGTTCTTCATCGTAGGCCGGCATGCCCGGCCCCACTTGGTCGAGCACGGTGGCCGGATAGCCGGCATGCGTACCGGCAATCGGCTCGCCACCGACCAGCACACGTGCGCCCTTGGCGACGCTGGCCTGCACCTGCTTGTGCAGTTCGTCACGTAGGTCGGCGCGCGCCATTGGCGCCAGCGTGGTGCCCCGCTCATCGGGATCGCCGTACTGGCGCTCACCCGCCGCTTCCACAAAGCGACGGGTGAATTCATCGGCCACCGCATCGACCACGATGAAGCGCTTGGCCGCAATGCAGGTCTGCCCGCTGTTATCGAAGCGTGACTTCACTGCCGCCGCCACGGTTTTGTCGAGGTCGGCATCGTCGAGCACCACGAAGGCGTCACTGCCACCCAGCTCCATCACCGACTTCTTCAACTGGCTGCCGGCGTTGGAGGCGATCGAGCGCCCTGCCCGTTCGCTGCCGGTCAGCGTCACCGCCTTCACCCGTGCGTCGCGCAGCACGTCGGCGGCCTGGTCGTTGTCGATGTGCAGCACATCGAAAACGCCGTCCGGCAGGCCACCATCACGACACACCGCCAGGATCAGGTCGGCGCACTGCGGTACGTTGCTGGCGTGCTTGAGCAGGGCCACGTTGCCGGCCATGAACGCCGGGGCCAGGAAACGAAACACCTGCCAGATCGGAAAATTCCACGGCATCACCGCGAACACGCAGCCGATCGGCTCGTAGCGCACATAGCTGCGCTGGGCTTCGGTGTCGATCAGCTGCGGCTTGAGGTAGTCGGCAGCATGGTCGGCGTAGTACTCGCAGGCGGCGGCGCACTTGTCGACCTCGGCCAGCGCCTCGGCCTTGAGCTTGCCCATCTCGTGGGTCATCGCCTGCTGCAGGTCGTCGCGACGCGCGCGCAGCTGCGCCGCGATCCGGCGCAGGATGGCGCCGCGGTCCTGCAACGAGCGCTCGGCCCAGCCCGGAAATGCATCGGCAGCGGCCTGCAGGCGCTGCTCGATGTCGGCAGCGCCCATCAGTTCATGGCGGTAGGTCACCTGTCCGGTGGCCGGGTCGACGATCTCGACGGTCATGGGGGATCTCCTTCTGGAAGACCCCCATTGTGCGCCGCCGGCCGTGAGCCGGATGTGGCTGCGGCGTCAGCCGTTGTCCTGCCGCGCCAGCTGCAGGTCGCGCTGGCGCCGCTTCTCCGCACGCGCATTGATGTACCAGCCGATCACCGCGGCGACCGACACCGCCGACACCAGCAGCGTGGCCAACGCATTGATCTTCGGGCTGATGCCCATGCGCACCGACGCGAACACCTTCATCGGCAGCGTGGTCGAGCCCGGCGTGGCGACGAAGCTCGCCACCACCACGTCATCCAGCGACAGGGTGAAGGCCAGCAGCCAGCCCGCCACCAGCGCCGGCGCGATGATCGGCAGGGTGATGCGGCCGAACACGGTCAGCCGGCTCGCGCCCAGGTCCATCGCCGCTTCTTCCAGCGACAGGTCCATTTCCTGCAGGCGCGAGGACACCACCACCGTGACGAAGCACAGCGTGAAGGTGACGTGGGCGATCCAGATGGTGGTCAGGCCGCGTGCCGGGAAGCCGGGAATCGCGCCCATCGAGGCCAGCAGCGCCATCAGCGAGAAGCCCAGGATCACGTCCGGCATCACCAGCGGTGCGGTGACCAGCGCGCCGAACAGCGGCTTGCCGCGGAAGCGCTTGAAGCGGGTCATCACCATCGCCGCCAGCGTGCCCAGCACGGTGGCGGTGCAGGCGGTCCAGAACGCAACCACCAGGCTGGTCCACATCGCATCCATCAGCGCGCGGTCGGCGAACAGGTCGCTGTAGGCGCGGGTGGAGAATCCGGCCCAGACCATCGCCAGCCGCGAGCTGTTGAACGAATAGAACATCAACAGCAGGATCGGCAGGTACAGGAAGGCGAAGCCGAGCAGCAGCACGCCCAGCCCCAGGCCCTTGGCAGTACGCGGGCTCATGCCTGCTTCCCTTCCAGCAGGCGCTGCTGGGAACGGTTGAACAGCAGGATCGGCACCAGCAGCAACAGGATCATCGCCACCGCCATCGCCGAGGCGCCCGGCCAGTTACGGTTGTTGAAGAACTCGTTCCACAGCTGGCGGCCCACCATCAGCGTCTCCGAGCCACCCAGCATTTCCGGGATCACGAATTCACCGATCGCCGGAATCATCACCAGCATGCAACCGGCGATGATGCCCGCCTTCGACAACGGCAGGGTGATGCGCAGGAACGCCTGCCATGGCTTGGCGCCAAGGTCGTAGGCCGCTTCCAGCAGCCGGTGGTCATGCTTGACCAGGTTGGCGTACAGCGGCAGCACCATGAACGGCAGGTAGCAGTAGACGATGCCGATGTAGGCGGCGGTCGGCGTATCGATCAGCTGCAGCTTGGGCAGGCCCAGGCTGGTCATCAGCGATTGCAGGCCGGTGAACTGCAGGAACTGGTCGAGCAGGCCATTGCGGTCCAGGATCGCCTTCCACGCATACACGCGGATCAGGAACGAGGTCCACGACGGCAGCACCACCAGCATCATCGCCACATTGCGTGCTGCCGGTGACAGGCGGGCGATGGCATAGGCCATCGGGTAGCCGATCAGCAGGGTCAGGAAGGTGGAGATCGCCGCGATCTTGATCGAGCTGAGGAACGCCTGCGCATAGATCGAATCGCGGAACAGCGCCAGGTAGTTTTCCAGGTTCAGCTTCAGCGAGAAACCGCCATCCACGTACTGCAGCAGCCAGGTGTACGGCGGCGAGCCGACCCGGCTGAGCGAGAAGCTGATCATCAGCACGATCAGGAACGGCACTGCGAAGAACAGCAGCAGCCACAGGTACGGAATGCCGATCACCGTGGCACGCAGCCCCGGCAGCCAGCGCTTCAGGCCGGCGGTGCTCATGAGGTCAGCACCACGCCGTCGTTGTCGCGCCAGTGCACCCACACGCTGTCGCCCCAGGTCAGGCCATCGCTGGCCCAGCGCTGCGAATTGGCGAAGTTGGCCAGTACCTTGGCGCCGCTGGGCAGGCGCACGTGGTAGACCGAGTGGCTGCCGAAGTAGGCGATGTCCTCGATCACGCCCTGCGCCTTGTTGGTGTGCCCTTCCGGCTCGTCCTTGCCGATCATCACCTTCTCCGGGCGCAGCGCGAACGCGACCGGCTGCCCTTCATAGCCCGTGATGCCATGGGCGATGTAGATCGGCGCCGGGAACAGCGGCGAACGCACGGTCACATACTCGGGCAGGTCCTCGTCGATCACCCCGTCGAACAGGTTGACCGAGCCGATGAACTCGGCGACGAAGCGGTTGGCCGGCTGCTCGTAGACCTCGTCGGGCTTGCCGACCTGCTGGATCCAGCCGGCATCCATCACCGCGATGCGGGTAGCCATGGTCATCGCTTCTTCCTGGTCGTGGGTGACCATCACGCAGGTCACGCCCGACGATTCGATGATGCTGACCAGTTCCAGCTGCATCTGCGAGCGCAGCTTCTTGTCCAGCGCGCCCATCGGCTCGTCCAGCAGCAGCAGCTTCGGCCCCTTGGCCAGCGACCGCGCCAGCGCCACGCGCTGCTGCTGGCCACCGGACAGCTGGTGCGGCTTGCGCTTGCCCAGATGGCCCATCTGCACCAGGTCCAGCATTTCGCCGACGCGCTTGCTGATCGCGTCCTTGCCCAGGCCGTCCTGCTTCAGGCCGAAGGCGATGTTCTGCTCGACCGTCATGTGCGGGAACAGGGCGTAGGACTGGAACATCATGTTGACCGGCCGCTGGTACGGCGGCAGCGCGTCCAGGCGCTGGCCATCGAGGGTGATGCTGCCCTTGGTGGGCGTCTCGAAGCCGCCGAGGCAGCGCAGCAGGGTCGATTTGCCACTGCCGGAGCCACCGAGCAGGGCAAAGATCTCGCCCTTGCGCACGTCCAGATTGACGTCGTCGACGGCGACGAAACCGTCGAATTCCTTGCGCAAATCACGAATGGAGAGATAGCCGGGCGCACCGGTCGTGTCGACGACGGCGGCTACCGGCTGGGCTTCAACGGGCATGGGGGCTCCGGGAGCGGGCGGTGGACAGCGGCCGCCATTCTAACGGCCGGGGGCCGAAGGGGATATGACGGCGACGGGCGGAAGCCGCCAGCGGCCCGCTCCCGGGCCGCAGGGGGTGTCGGTTTTACCCCGCCATCAGGGCCCGTCCGCGCAAAAGGCCGGGGCTGCCCGATCGCGCCTGCGGCGTCCCGGCCAGACACCACGGGCAACGACCCGATCTGCAACGTTTTTCGGAGCGGGATCTGTTGAAGGCCCGGGGCATCCCCCGCGCAATGGCCCGGATCAAGGCCTTGCATGGACCCATCCCGTTGATTCCCCCCGTCAGCCCCTCCGCTCTCCCTTCCCGTCCGTCGTCATCCGTGCCCGCAGGGCTGCCGCTGGCCATCATCGGCGCCGGCCAGGCCGGGTTGTCCCTCAGCGCACTCCTGCAGGAGGCCGGCGTCGAGCATCGCGTGCTGGAGGCCGAAACCGTGGGCGCCAGCTGGCAGCGGCGCTGGGATTCGTTCCAGACCAACACCGCCAACGCGACCATGGCCCTGCACGGTCATGCCTATGCGGGCGATGACCCGGAAGGCTTCATGGGCGCCCCGGAGGTGATCCGCCGGCTCCGCGACTATGCCGACGAGCGCGTGTTGCCGATCAGCGAAGGGTGCGCGGTACATCGGGTCGCGCCCGAGTGCGGCGGCTATGCCATCGACAGCAGCCAGGGGCTGATCCATGCCCGCGCGGTGGTGGTCGCGACCGGTGAGTACCGCCGTGCGCGGATGCCCCGGGTCCCCTTCGCGCCCGCGCCCGGCCTTGCCGTGCTGCACTCGGGCGACTACCGTGGTGCCCGCCAGCTGCCCGATGGCACCGTGCTGGTCATCGGAGGTGGGCAGTCCGGCGCGCAGATCGCCCAGGACCTGCACGACAGCGGTCGCAGCGTGTACTGGTCACTGGCCCAGCGTCATTCGCATACCCGCCGGCTGCGCGGCAAGGACTCGATGACCTGGTGGGACATGGCCGGGCGCATCCACCAGCATGTGAGTGAAGCGGCGGGCGTGCTGGCCGGGGAACCGGATGCGCTGCGCAAGGCGCGTACCGCGGAGTTCCCGCTCATTTCCGGCAAGGGAAGCGGCGGCCTGGGCAGCTCGATCAGCCTGCTGGCGATGCACCGCGCGGGCATCAGGCTGCTGGGCCGGTTGCAGGGCTTCGATGGAAGCATCGCCCGCTTCGCCGATGTCCGCCCGCAGCTGCGTACCGCGATCGAGGCGACGCGGGCCGAATACGCCTATCTCGATTCGCTGGCCAGCGCGTACTACGCCACGCATCCCGAGCCACGCACCGACGATGCCCGCTACATTCCGGAGGAGGTCTATCTGCACTGGGAACCGGACACATCCCCGCGCGAACTGGACCTGCAGGCCGCGGGTATCCGCTCGGTGGTGCTGGCCACCGGCTTCGTCGCCGAATGGCCCTGGCTCGACGTGCCGGGCGCGCTGGATGCACATGGCTACCCCCTCGGCGAGTTCGGTGTTTCACCGCAACCGGGGCTGTTCTTCATCGGCATGCACAACCTGCAGCGGATGAGTTCGTCGTTCCTGTGCAACGGCGGTCGCGATGCACGCGACCTGCTGCCTGCCATCCTGCAGCACCTTGGCCGGAGCGACAGGGTCGACTCCGACGCAGGGTAAGGCAGCCGCCGGGCATGGCCCGGCGCTACCCGCGCCGCTTACCGGCCGGTCTTCACCTCGGTCCACAGCCGGGTATAGAGCTTGTCGGTCTCCGGCGTGTTGATCGAGTACGTGAACATCTTCTCGGCCACATCGGCCGGCGGGTAGATGGTCGGGTCGGTACGGATCGCCTCGTCCACCAGCGGGGTCGCGGTCGGCACCGGGTTGGCGTAATGGATGAAGTTGGTGTTGGCCGCGGCAACCTTCGGCTGCAGCAGGTAGTTGATGAACGCGTACGCGGCTTCCGGATGCTTGGCGTCCTTCGGGATCGCCAGCATGTCGAACCACTGCGGGGCGCCTTCCTTCGGGATCGAATAGGCCACATGCACGCCATTGCTGGCTTCCTCGGCGCGGTCGCGGGCCTGGATGATGTCACCCGACCAGCCGACCACCAGACAGGTGCCACCGTTGGCCAGCGAACCCACGTACTGCGAGGAGTGGAAGTTCTGCACGTACGGGCGGATCGACTTCAGCAGGTCGGCCGCCTTCTGCAGCTCGGCCGGGTCGCCGCTGTGCGGGTCCAGGCCCAGGTAGTGCAGCGCGATCGGGATCATGTCCGCCGGCGTGTCCAGGATGGTCACGCCGCAGTCCTTCATCTTGCTGATGTTCTCCGGCTTGAACACCAGGTCCCAGCTGTTGGCGATGTCGGTACTGCCACCGAAACGCTGCTTCAGCATCTCCACGTTGTAGCCGATGCCGGTGGTACCGATCATGTACGGCACGCCGTACTGGTTGCCCGGGTCCTGGGTGGCGATGCGCTTCATCACCGCCGGATCGAGGTTGGCCAGGTTCGGGATCCTGCTCTTGTCCAGCGGCAGGAACACGCCGGCCTGGATCTGGCGCCCGAAGAAGTTCAGGGTCGGCACCACCACGTCGTAGCCGCTGTTGCCGGCCAGCAGCTTGGTCTCGACCATCTCGTCGCTGTCGAACACATCGTAGGTCACCTTGATGCCGCTCTCCTTCTCGAAGGTCGGGATGGTGTCCTCGGCGATGTAATCGCTGTAGTTGTAGACGTTCAGGACCTGGCTGTCCTGCGCGCCGCCGTTGCCACCGCCACAGGCGGCAAGCATGGCGGAGGCCAGGCCGAGCGTGAGGATACGCAGCTTCATCGGGTGCTCCAGAATGCGGGAAGGGGGGGCCGGCGGGGCCGGCGACGGGTGCCAGCCTACCCCCCGGCGGCGGATTTTTCTATTCCAGATGCTCAGACGTTCAGCAGCAGGAACTCGCGCTCCCACGAGCTGATGACACGGAAAAAGGTCTCGTATTCCTTGCGCTTCACCGAGATGTAGGCCCGGCAGAAGCGCTCGCCCAGCAGGGCCTGCAGCTCGCTGCACTGCTCCAGCCCATCCAGCGCTTCGCCCAGCGAGCGCGGCAGGTTGTAGCCCAGTTCCTTGGCACTGCCGGTCACCGGCGCGTCCGGTGCCAGCCGCTCGCGGATGCCAAGCAGGCCGCAGGCCAGGGTCGCGGCCATCGCCAGGTAGGGGTTGGCGTCGGAGCCGGCGAAACGGCTCTCCACGCGCATGTTTTCCGGCGTGTCCAGCGGCACGCGCAGGCCGCAGGTGCGGTTGTCGAAGCCCCAGTGCACGTTGCTCGGCGAGACTTCGCCGAACACCAGCCGGCGGTAGGAATTGACGTTCGGCGCGAAGAACGCCATCGCCTGCGGCGCGTACTTCTGCAGGCCGCCCAGATAGTGGCCGAACACCGGGCTGAACTCGCCTTCAGCATCGGTATCACCGGCGAACACATTGCTGCCGTCGCTCACCCGCACCAGGCTCTGGTGGATGTGCATGGCACTGCCCGGCTCGTTCTCCATCGGCTTGGCCAGGAACGTGGCATACACGCCGTGGCGCATCGCCGCCTCGCGCATGGTGCGCTTGAACAGGAACACCTGGTCGGCCAGGTCCATCGCATCGGCGTGGGTGAAATTGACCTCCAGCTGCGCCGCGCCGGACTCATGGATCAACGTGTCCACGTCCAGCTTCATCGCATCGGCGTAGTCGTACATCAGGTCGAGGATCGGGTCGAATTCGTTGACCGCGTCAATCGAGTACGACTGCCGCGCCGTCTCCGGGCGCCCGGAGCGGCCGGCCGGTGGCAGCAGCGGGAAGTCCGGGTCGGTGTTCTTCTGCACCAGGAAGAACTCCAGCTCCGGCGCCACCACCGGGCGTAGGCCCAGCTCGGCGTAGGCTGCCAGCACGCGGCGCAGCACATTGCGCGGTGCCAGTTCGTGCGGCTCACCGTTCTTGGTGTAGCAATCGTGGATGACCTGCGCGGTGGCATCGGCCGCCCACGGCACCATGCGCACCGTGTCAGGATCGGGGCGCAGCATCATGTCCGAGTCCGACGGCGAGGTCAGCTCGTAGTAGTCATCAGGGAACTCGCCGGTGACGGTGGTTGCGAAGATGCCTTCGGGCAGCCGCGTACCGTAGTCGTGCGAGAACTTGTCGGCGGGAATGATCTTGCCGCGCGCGTTGCCGGTGATGTCCGGCACCAGGCATTCGACCTCGGTGATGCGCCGCTCCTTCAACCAGCGCAGCAGGCTGCTTTCCTGCGGTGCGGGGGGCGTAGCCGTCTTGCGCGGGCGCGTTCGGGAACTCATCGGGAATCCAGTCGGTTCTGTTGGTGCTGCCGGCAAGCTTGGCCGAACGCACGGAAAATAACGTGATAGAACGGCGAATCCATGACACGCCACTCCGGGTGCCACTGTACGCCGAGCACGAAACGATGGCGTGTGCTGCGCGCCGCCTCGACCAGTCCATCATCGGCCACGGCCTCGACCTGCAGCCCGTGCGCCAGTCGATCGATACCCTGCCCGTGAACGGAATTGACCTGTGCGCGGTCGCCACCCTGCCACTGCGCCAGCCAACCATCAACCGCCAGGGCGACCGCATGGACCGGCCCATACTGCACCTCAACCGGCGCCTGCGGGTCTTCACGATGATCCGACAGACCCGGTACCGCGTGCACCTGCGGATGCAGCGTGCCACCCAGCGCAACGTTCAACTCCTGGAAGCCGCGGCAGATCGCCAGCACCGGCAGGTCCAACGCCAGCGCCTCGTGCAGCAGTGCGAAGGCGCTGGCATCGCGGGCCGGATCATGCGGGTTCCCCGGCCAACTGCGGCCGCCTTCGTAGTGTTGTGGTTCGATGTTGCTGACCGCACCGGTCAGCAGCAGGCCATCGAGGCCGTGCAGCCAGTCGGCGGGCGGCAGCGGTGGCTGCAGGCTGGGCAGTATCACCGGGGTAACGTCGGCCGCCTCAACCAACGCACGCACGTACTTCTCGCCGGCCACCGCGAAACGATGATGGCCGAGCACGGTGCTGTCGGTGGGCAGCCCCACCCAGGGCAGGCGACGCATGGAAAACTCCTTGGCGTGCCGACACGTTACCCGCCTGTCCGCAATGGCGGCAAGTCATCGCCGTCACGCCACGGCCGTCGCGCATCGGTGAAACTACGCGGGTGAACGCTGATCGACCTGCCCCGCTCCGTCCTGCCGCCCTGCGCCCGCGAGGCCAGCAGTGAGCGCCGCCTTCCCGCCCAGCTGGTACGCAGCCAGCCTGCCCGAGCCGCCCGCACTGCCTCCGTTGCAGGGTGACGTAAATGCCGATGTCGCGGTGCTAGGCGCCGGCTATACCGGCCTCACTGCTGCGCTGGAACTGGCCGCGCGCGGCCAGCGCGTGGTGCTGCTGGAGGCGCAGCGGATCGGCTGGGGCGCCTCCGGCCGCAATGGCGGCCAGGCACTGGTCGGCTACGGCTGCGAGGTGGACGAGCTGGAGCGGCAGCTGGGTCGCGACGATGCACGCCACCTGTTCGACTGGTCGCGCGACGCGGTGCAGGCGATGCGCACCCGCATCGATCGCCACCGCATCGACTGCCATTGGGTTGAAGGCCACGCCAGCGTCGCCATCCGTGAACGCCACGAGCGCGACCTGCAGGCCAACTGCGAGCACCTGCAACGGCATTACGACTACCCCATGCAGTGGTGGAGCCGTGACGCCCTGCGCGCGCAGCTGGACAGCCCGCGCTATCGAGCCGCGATGTTCGACCCGCTCAGCGCGCACCTGCACCCGCTGGCGTACGCGCGCGGCCTGGCCGCTGCAGCGCGTGCGGCGGGGGTGGTCATCCACGAGGATTCGCCCGTGGTGCGCATCCAGCGCGGAGCGCAGCCGACCCTGCACACTGCACAGGGCCGCGTGCGCGCCGCACACCTGGTGGTGGCCGGCAACGCCTGGCTGCAGGGCCTGCTGCCCGAGCTGGAGCGGCGGATCATGCCGGTGGGCACCTACATCGGTGCCAGTGAGCCACTGGGTGCCGAACGTGCACGCGCCCTGATCGGCAACAACATGGCCGTGGCCGACACCGCCTGGGCACTGGATTACTTCCGCCTCAGCCACGACCACCGCCTGCTCTTCGGCGGCCGCGCCAGCTACTCGGCACTGCCCCCGCCCGGCCTGCGCGGGGTGATGCAGCGACGCATGCACGATGTCTTCCCGCAGCTGGCCGACGTGGTACTGGACCAGGTCTGGGGTGGCTACGTGGACATCACCCGCAACCGCGCACCCCACTGGGGCCGGCTGGACGGCAATCTGTATTTCGCGCAGGGGTTTTCGGGGCATGGCGTCGCCGCCGCCGGGTTGGCCGGCGAGGTGATCGCCGCCGCCATCGCCGGCCAGAGCGAGCGCCTGGACGTATTCCAGCGCCTGCGCCATGCGCCCTTCCCCGGCGGCCGGCTGCTGCGCACGCCGCTGCTGGTGGCGGCGATGTCGTGGTACAAGCTGCGGGATGCGTTGTGGTAGCGGGACCCTTCCCAGCCACATAATCGGCGCAGGCGCTGGGGAGCACGTGGATGCAGTGGTGGAAGGACGGCCTGCAGGTGAAGATACGCGTCAGCCCCGAGGGGCTGGTGCTGGCGCTGCTCTATGCCTTGGCCTGCTGGGGCGCGCGCAAGCTGTCTTTGGACCAGTTCTTCCTGCCTGCCGGCGTGCGGGTGGCCGCGCTGTTGCTGTGCCCACCCCGTCTTTGGCCCTACCTGCTGATGGGTGAATACGCCTACTTCGCGCATCTGCGCATCCCGCTGATCAGCAAATACAACCTGACCTGGGTGATCCTGGCCTCGGTATTCCTGATGCCTGCCGTGATGCTGATCGTGCGCCTGCACCGGAGACTGCTGGCACGTACCACGATCGTCGGCGTGATCTCCATCGCGGCATGCGCCGCGACGGTCATCAGCCTGCTCAACCTGGGAATCTCGTACCTGCTCTGGGCCCCGTTGCATGAAGAGACATTTCTCACCAATGTGTTGCGCTATGCGCTGGGCGACTTCACCGGCATCCTGATCCTCGCGCCTCTGGCATTGCTGTGGATACGCCGCGCCGAGGAAAAATGGACAACCCGGTCTGTTGCGGCCACGGTCGCAGCACTCGCCGCCATGCTGGTCATCGGCCTGCAGGCGACGCCGGTACCTGCCTCGATCACGGCCCCCGGTTCGCTGCAGTTGTTGTTGATCCTGCCTATTCCCGCAATCGCCCTGACCTGCCTGCTGGGATGGCGCGGTGCGGCCATCGGTGTCGCCGCCGTGAACATGATCCTTGGCCTGAGCACTCCCTCCGACCATCCGACGGCATTCGATCAGGCGACCTTCGCGACCCAGCAGGCCATGGCCATCGCCAGCATCGCCCTGCTCCTGCTGGGCGCTCGCATCACCCACTTCCAGAACCAGCACCGGTTGCGCGAGGAAGATGGCAGAGCGGCCCTGCAGCTTGCGCGGAATTCACATCTGGCCAGCGAGATGGACCTGCGCGAACGGGCGGCGCACCTGCGCCAGCTGGGCGATGGCATGGACCTGTCTCTGAACGAGATGGTGAACTGGCTCCATGCTCAGGGTCATCACGCGGTGGCTGACAGCCTGCGGCATACCTCGGAGGTGCATTCACGCCTGTTCCGGGCCCAGGCCAGCATGATCTATCCCGCCGCTCTGGAGCGACTGGGCTTGTATGTGGCGTTGCAAGCCGGTGGGGTGCGTGAGGCTTGGAATGCCACGCATCGAATCGGACAACCCAGGTTGACGGGGGACCCCTGCGCGCTCGGGGTCGGCCTGCAGCTTGCTGCCTACCGGCTCGTGGTTGACGCGGTATCGCTTCTATTGAAATGCGAGCCTGGGCAGATCTCGGTCAGTATCCGCTGCGGACGTTCCATCCGGAAGCGTGGTGCCTTCATCTGCGTGGCTCTTCTGGACCGCCGCGAATCACTGGGAAGCCGTGCAAAGGAACTGGCAAACGAGCAGCTGCTGGGCCGGGTCCTAGCACATGCGGGCCACATGGACTTGAGTGGCAACAGGCTCAGGATGGTATTGACCGAAGCACGGGAAGCTCCCCGCCAGGCAGGCGCTGCTGAAGCCGTGTGGGAAAGCACACGCTCCATCGACCGTGGCCCCCCCCGGACCGCGATCTGACTTTCCCAATGAAAGGAGATGCAGATCATTACTCGAAAGTGATCGTTGGTCGGCGCCGAACCTACCCCGTCAGGACCTGGCGCCGGCGTGCAATTGCGCGCCCATGCTCCTGTCGATACTGTCATCCAATGGCGCGTCCTGAGGCGTTCAAGCAACCCGCACCGCCGCTGCCATGTCACGAGCAAGGGAGGCTCGGGTTTGGACCGATTCAAAAAGGCCGTTGAACTGAGCTTCCGTATCCGGCCAGCCGGGATCGCCCTCGCGGCCGTCTATGCGCTGAGCTGCCTCGGTTCGCGTCAGTTCTCGCTGGATCAGTTCTTCCTGCCGGCGGGCATCCGTGCAGCGGCACTGCTGATCGTACCGACCCGCCTGTGGCCCTACCTGCTGCTGGGCGAGTACGCGTACTTCGCAACGCTGCGCATCCCCATGATCGACACCTATGGCCTGGACTGGGTCATCCTGGCTTCGACACTGCTGATGCCGATGGCGATGCTGGTGGTCTACCTGCATCGGATGAGAATGCCGTCCGAAGCAGCTACCGGTCTCTGGCTGCTGTCACTGTCCTTCTGCACGGCACTGTTCGTTCCGGGTCTCAACCTGGGCATTTCATATGTCCTATGGTCGAACCCACCACCCAGCAATCTGCTGGACGCGGTCGACCGGACGATCTTTGGCCACTTCGCCGCCATCATCACCCTGGTGCCGTTGGCATTCCTCTGGTCGCGACGGCAGGCCGACCCCGGTTGGAGCGACCGTTTCGTCGCCCCTACCGCCTCGGCGATCCTGGTGATGCTGGTGTTGGGCCTGAGCATGCAATTGACAAGCGCCGGCGCCCACACGACGCGGACACACATGGTGCTGCTGGCCGCCCTGCCCGCCATCGCCCTGACCTTCATGCATGGGTGGCGCGGCGCGGCCATCGCGATTCCGTTGTTGAACCTCCCCCTGCACGGTGCAACGCCCAGCACCGGCCTGCCCTCCTCATTCGACCTGGGCACGTTCGCCACCCAACAGAACATGGCGGTGATGAGTGTCGCACTGCTGGCACTGGGTTCCAGCATCAGCTACCACCATCAGCGCGCCCGGTCCCGCGGCCTGGCCGAGGCAACCACACTGCGCCTGGCACGCGGCTCGCATCAGACCAGCGAGCGTGAGCTGCGTGAACGGGCCGTCCACCTGAAACACCTGGGCGAGGGCATGGACAGTTCGCTCAGCGAGATGGTCAGCTGGCTGAAGTCCCAAGGCCACCATGCGGTCGCAAACAGCCTGCAGCACGCGTCGTCGGTGCATTCACGCCTGTTCCGTGAACAGGCCAGCCTGGTCTATCCCACTGGACTGGAACAGGTCGGGCTCTACATCGCGCTGCAAGCCGGCGGTGCATGCGAAATCTGGAACAACACGCATCGCGTCATTCCGCCCAGGCTGGCGGGCAATCCCTGCCTGCTGACCGTGGATCTGCAACTGGCCATCTATCGCTCGCTGATCGAGGCGGTTTCACTTCTGCTGGAGCTGGAGACCGGCCAGGTATGCGTGCGTGCCCGAAGTGGTCGGGCAGGCAAACGTCGCGGCATTGTTGCTGTGGTGAGCCTGCTCGACCGTGGCTGCACGCTGTCCACGCGAACCACCCACCAGGCCATCGAGCGCCTGGCCGGGCGGATGCTTGCCTACGGCGGAGCAGTCCACTGTCGGGGCAATCGGCTGCGACTGGTCCTGCATGAACCAATCACCCACGCGTCGCCCGCGGCGGCCTGACACGCAATCCCGCCCGGCGCGCAGCGTTCGCAGCTAAAGTTGCAGCCGAAACCGCCGTTATCCGTGCCGAGCCCCTCCCTCGTGAGCCACCGCATCATGCCCGTCCTGCCGCAGGCCGCCGTCGATGGCGACCTGGCCGATCCGCTGCCGCAGCGGATCCTGCTGGTCGAAAACTCCCGTGCTTTCACCGGCATGCTGCGCGAGGCCATCGAGCAGCGCCTGGAGCTGCCGGTGGTGATCGCCTCCACCCTGGCCGAGGCCGACCGCCTGCTGAACGAAGGTGGCGGCTGGTTCCTGGTACTGACCGGGCTGGTGCTGGCCGATGGCGACCGCGACGCGGTGGTCGAGTTCTTCCTCAAGCGCAACCTGCCCACCGTGGTGGTCAGCGGCGTCTACGACGAGGACCTGCGCAAGCGCGTGCTGCAGCAGCAGATCATCGACTATGTGCTGAAGAACACGCCCGGCAGCATCGATTACCTGGTGTGGCTGGTACAGCGGCTGGAACGCAACCGCCGCATCGCCGCGCTGGTGGTGGACGACTCACCGTCCGCGCGCGGTTATGCCGCAGCCTTGCTGCGCATGTATGGGCATGAGGTGCATGAGGCGGCCGATGGCAATGAGGGCCTGGCTGCAATCGAGGCGCATCCGGCGATCCGCCTCGCCGTGGTCGACCAGGAAATGCCGGGCATGCAGGGCGTGGAGTTCACCCGCCGCCTGCGCACCCTGCGCTCCCGCGACAAGGTGGCGGTGATCGGCATCTCCGGCAATACCGATGCGTCGTTGATCCCGCGCTTCCTGAAGAACGGCGCCAACGATTTCCTGCGCAAGCCGTTCTCGCGCGAGGAATTCTTCTGCCGGGTCTCGCAGAATGTGGACCAACTGGAGCTGATCGGCACCCTGCAGGACCTGGCCACCCGCGACTTCCTCACCGGGCTGCCCAACCGGCGCTGCTTCCTCGAGCAGAGCCAACGCCAGCTGCCGCAACTGCAGCTGCACGGGCAGTGCGTGGCGGTGGCGATGATCGACATCGACCACTTCAAGCACATCAACGACACCCATGGCCACGAAGCCGGCGACGATGCGTTGCGCGCTGTGGCCAGCGCGGTGGCCGCGCACGCGCGCAGCCATGACCTGATCGCACGCTTCGGTGGCGAGGAGTTCTGCCTTCTGGTACCTGACATGGAGCAGGACGAGGCACTGCTGTACTTCGAGGAACTGCGCCAGCGCATCGCCGCGCTGGAGGTCGACATCGGCACTGCCACCCTGCGCATGACCGTCAGCATCGGCCTGTGCTGCCTGCGCCCGCAGCGCGATGCACTGCACCGGCTGATATCCGAAGCCGACCGCCAGCTGTACCTGGCCAAGGCCGGTGGCCGCAACCGGGTCAGCTGCACCACGGTGGCCAGCCCGCTGCGCCCACGCGAGCCGGCGCTGCCCTGACCGGCACGCTTTGATCCAGATCAACGCCGCCCGCGCAGGGCGGCTCTACAGTCGGCCCCGACATACGCATGAAGGGGAGCCGGGGATGGCACTACTGGTCTGGCAGGACGATCTGAACATCGGCATCGATGTGATCGACCAACAACACCGCCGCATCATCGAAATGCTCAACCACCTGCACGTGGCCCAGGCCAGCATGCAGCGTGCCGCGGTGGGTGAAGTGATCGACGAAGTGGTGGACTACACCATGTCGCACTTCGCGTTCGAGGAAGAGCTGATGGAAGAAGCGGGCTACCCGTTCTGTGCCGCGCACAAGCGCGTGCATGAGGTCTTCATCAAGCGGGTATCGGAGTACCGCATGCGCTTCCAGGCCGGCGAGGACATCAGCGACGAACTGCGCACCATGCTCTCGCGCTGGCTGTTCAACCACATCCGTGGTGATGACCAGGCCTATGCCGAACAGGTCAAGGCGCACCTGAACCAGTTCGCCCGCGAACACCAGGGCGGTGGCTGGCTGGGTCGCACGCTCAAGCGCTTCTTTGGTTGAGCCGCAGCGCGCGCCGGTGCAGTGCCACGAGCGCGCACAGGGTGGCAACCGCGGTCAGGCACAGGTAGTAACCCACCGCGACCAGGCCGAAGCGCTCGGCCAGCCAGGTCGCCAGATACGGGGCCGGTGCCGCACCGAGGATGCCGGCCAGGTTGAATGACAGCGAAGCGCCGGTGTAGCGGACCTCCACCGGGTAGATCTCGGCCAGGAAGGTGCCGCAGGGGCCATAGGTCAGGCCCATCAGGAACAGGCCCAGGCACAGGAAGGCGGTGACCAGCCATGGGCTGTGCGGCTGGAACAACGGCGCGAACAGTACGCCGAAGCCGATGATCAGCACGCTGGCGACGATCATGGTGCGACGCGTGCCCCAGCGGTCGCCATAGCGCGCCGACAGCGGGATGCCCAGTGCGAAGAACAGCATGCCGACCATCTGCATCAGCAGGAACTGCTCGCGGCTATAGCCCAGCACCGCAGTGCCGTGGCCCAGGCTGAACACGGTCATCAGGTAGAACAGCACGAAGGTGGCGAAGGCGCCCAGGGTGCCCAGCAGCATCGGCACCGGGTGGTCACGCAGCACCGTCCACATCGGCAGCCGCACCGGCGCCTTGCGCTCCAGCGCCTTCTTGAAATCGGGCGTCTCGTGGATGTTCAGGCGCACCCACAGGCCGAGGCCGACCAGAAACGCGCTGGCCACGAACGGGATACGCCAGCCCCACTGCAGGAAGTCGTCCTGGCTCAGGCAGCGGCCCAGCACCAGGAAGATGCCGGCCGACAGCAGGAAACCGATGGGCGCGCCCAGCTGCGGGAACATGCCGTACCAGGCGCGCTTGCCCGGTGGCGCATTCTCGGTGGCCAGCAGCACCGCCCCACCCCATTCGCCGCCCAGCCCCAGCCCTTGGCCGAAGCGGCACAGCGCCAGCAGCGCCGGTGCCAACAGCCCGATCTGCGCATGGGTCGGCAGCAGGCCGATCAGCACCGTGGACAGGCCCATGGTCAGCAACGCGGCGACCAGGGTGGCCTTGCGGCCGATGCGGTCGCCGAAATGACCAAACACCGCCGAGCCGACCGGCCGGGCGATGAACGCCACCGCGAAGGTCGCCAGTGACTGCAGCAGGGCCGCCTGCTCGCTGCTGTCCGGGAAGAACAGGTGCGGGAACACCAGCACGGCGGCCGTGGCGTAGATGTAGAAATCGAAGAATTCGATGGTGGTGCCGATCAGGCTGGCCAGCAGGACACGACGGGGGGAATTCACGGGCGGCGCGGCAGCAGCGATCGTCGACATCGGCAGTACGGATAACGGTAGATCGGCCGATTCTGCCACGGGGCGGTGGTCGCACGGGGCGATGGTTTCAGCCGACACCGATGCCAACGAATTTTTTCCTGCCACCCGCTAGGCTGCACCACCGGTCCCTGCATGGATGCCTTGCCGATGGCTGCAGTTGCGTTGTCGTGGTCCGGTTCGCCGAAGCTGCCGCGGATGGCGGCGTGGCTGGTGGTACTGCTGGTGCATGGCGGGCTCTCTCTGTGGCTGCTGGACAGCGGCCGGATCGAACTGCGCAGCGACGACGGCCCACGGATCTTGCTGCGTTGGCTGCCACCGGAACTGCCGACGCCGGTAGCCAAGCAGCCCACCTTGCCCTCCGCACAGATGACGCGTCCGGCCGCATCGGTGATGCCCCGCCCTGCCCAGGTTGCGCAGGCAGACAGCGCCCAGCCTGCCGCGGAGGACGCGGCTGCGGTAGCACCACTGATCCTGAGTCTTCCTACGGGCAGCATCGACGGTGGTGACGGCATCAGCGCCGCAGTGGAGCCGAGCCGTGCTCGGCTGCATCTCGCGAAGAGCAGTCGAGCATGGCTCGACTCTACAAAGAGCAAACAGCAGCCGAGCGTGGGCTCGGCTCGACGAAAAGCGCTCGGCGGGCGCGTCGTTACAACTGGATCCAGGTGGCCTTGATCTCGCTGTACTTGTCGAACGCGTGCAGCGATTTGTCACGGCCATTGCCGGACTGCTTGTAGCCACCAAACGGGGCGGTCATGTCACCACCATCCCAGCCGTTCACCCAGACGCTGCCGGCGCGCAGCTGGCGTGCGACACGATGGGCGCGGCCCAGGTCACGCGTCCACAGGCCCGCCGCCAATCCATAGCGGCTGTCATTGGCCACGCGCACCGCTTCGGCCTCGTCGTCGAAACCAAGCACGGCCAGCACTGGCCCGAACACTTCCTCGCGTGCCAACGCGTGGTCCGGACGCACCTGGTCGAATACTGTGGGCTGCACATAGCAGCCGCCGGCTTCCACCTCGGCCCGATGGCCGCCCAGCAGCAGACGAGCGCCCTCGCCTTCGGCACGGGCGATATCGGCCAGCACCTTCTCCACGTGCGCGGCGTCGACCAGCGCGCCCATCGGTGCATCAGCCTCCAGTGGATGGCGGGGCTGCATGTGCTGGCCATAGGCAATCACCTGGTGCACGAAGTCCTCACGGATCGAGCGCTGCACCAGCAGGCGCGAGCCGGCGGTGCAGACTTCGCCCTGGTTGAAGAAGATGGCCTGCGCCACGGCCTTGGCCGCTGCGTCCAGGTCCGGGGCGTCGGCGAACACCAGGTGTGGGCTCTTGCCACCGCATTCCAGCCAGACCCGCTTGAGGTTGGACCGTCCCGCATACTCCAGCAGCTTCGCGCCGGTGGCGGTGGAACCGGTGAAGGCCAGCACGTCCACGTCCATATGCAGTGCCAAGGGCTCGCCCACGCGCGCACCATGGCCGGGCAGCACGTTCAGCACCCCCTCCGGCAGGCCCGCCTCGGCCGCCAGCGCCGCCAGCCGCAACGCCGATAGTGGCGAACGCTCGGACGGCTTGAGCACCACCGAATTGCCCATCGCCAGTGCCGGCGCGATCTTCCAGCAGGCCATCAGCAACGGGAAATTCCATGGCACGACCGCCGCCGCCACGCCGGCAGGCTCGCGCGTGACCAGGCCCAGTTCATGCGGTCCGGTGGGTGCGATTTCGCCATACAGCTTGTCCACCGCCTCGGCGGTCCAGGTCAGGCAGCGCACCACGCCGGGCAGGTCGATACGGCGTGCATCACGCACCGGCTTGCCCATGTCCAGGGTTTCCAGCAAGGCAAGCTCGTCGGCGTGTTTTTCCACCAGCTCCGCCAGGGCCAACAGCACGCGCTTGCGATGGACCGGGCTGGCCTGCGACCAGTGGCCCGCATCGAAGACACGCCGCGCCGCCCGCACTGCGCGCTCCACGTCCTCTGCGTCGCAGTCGGCAACCGCCGCCAGCACGCGGCCATCAATCGGGCTGATGCAGTCGAAGCGCGCACCGTGGGCAGCATCGACGTAGCGGCCATCGATGAATGCCTGGGTCGGCATCGAAAGCTGCTGGGCCAGTGCCTGCCAGTGGCTGCGGTCGGGAAAGTCGGCCATGCCGGGCTCCTCGGAACAGTTTCCCCGGTTATACCGGCGTGGCCGCGACTCCGCCGTGACGTGGCTGCGCTACATTCTCCCCATCGGACCCGATGGAGCTGGCATGAAGCGTTCCGCGAGCGACCTGCACGATCTGGCGACCCAACGCCCGGAGTCATTGGAGGCGTACTGGATGCCGTTCACCGCCAACCGCCAGTACAAGGCAGCGCCACGTGTGCTGGTGCGTGCCGAGGGCATGCACTACGAGGATGTCGACGGCCGCCAGATCCTCGATGGCACGGCCGGCCTCTGGTGCTGCAACGCGGGCCATGCACGGCCGCGCATCGTCGAGGCCATCGTCGAGCAGGCGCGCACACTCGACTACTCGCCCGCCTTCCAGATGGGCTCGCCGCCGGCATTCGCGCTGGCGCAGCGGCTGGCCGCATTGGCACCAACGCCCCTGAACCATGTGTTCTTCACCAGCTCCGGCTCGGAGGCGGTGGATACCGCGATGAAGATCGTGCTGGCCTACCACCGCCAGCGCGGCGAGGGCCAGCGCACGCGCTTCATCAGCCGCGAGAAGGCCTACCACGGCGTCGGCTTCGGTGGCATGGCACTGGGCGGCCTGCCCAACAATCGCAGGGCGTTCGGCCTGCAGCTGGGCGGCGTGGACTACCTGCGCCATACCCTGGACCTGCAGCGCAATGCGTTCAGCAAAGGCCTGCCGCGCCAGGGCGCTGAACTGGCCGACGACCTGGAGCGGCTGATCGCGCTGCATGACGCCTCGACCATCGCGGCGGTCTTCGTCGAGCCCATCGCTGGGTCCGCCGGGGTGATCCTGCCGGCGCCGGGCTACCTGCAGCGCCTGCGCGAGCTGTGCGATCACCACGGCATCCTGCTGGTGTTAGATGAGGTCATCACCGGCTTCGGCAGGGTCGGCATGCCCTTCGCCGCACAGCGCTTCGGGGTCACCCCGGACCTGCTGACCTTTGCCAAGGCCGTCAGCAACGGCGCGGTGCCGCTGGGCGGCGTCCTGGCCAGCGACGCCGTGCATGCCACGCTGATGCAGGCACCACCGCAGGCCATCGAGCTGTTCCACGGCTATACCTATTCTGGTCACCCGCTGGCCTGTGCGGCCGCACTGGCTACGCTGGAGGTGTACGCCGAGGAACGCCTGTTCGAGCGCGCCATCGAACTGGGCGAATACTGGCAGGAACGGCTGCACGCGCTGCAGGGCCTGCCCAACGTGATCGACATCCGCAACTTCGGGTTGGTCGGGGCGGTCGAGTTGGCGCCACGCCGGGACATGCCCGGCAGCCGCGGCTACGAGGTGTTCCGGCGCTGCTTCCACGACGGCCGGCTGCTGGTGCGCTGCACCGGTGACATCATCGCGCTGTCACCGCCGCTGATCGTGGACAAGGCGCAGATCGACCAGATCACCGGCACGCTGGGCGAGATGATCCGGGCCACGGCCTGAGCCCGGGCCCGCGGCGGCGAGCGGGTACAATGGGCGGTTCCGCTCCTGCTCGTTGCCGTGCCCATGGATATCGTCGTCAAAGAAGAACTCAAGGCCTATATCGACCCGCTGACCGCGGACGAACATGACGCGCTGGAGCGCAGCATCCTGGCCGAAGGCTGCCGCGACGCACTGGTACTGTGGGGTGACGTGCTGGTCGATGGCCATAACCGTTTCGGCATCTGCCAGAAGCACGGCCTGCCGTTCAACACGGTGCAGAACACCCGCTTCCAGAGCATGGAAGACGTGCACCTGTGGATGATCGAGCAGCACCTGGGCCGGCGCAGCGTGTCCGATTTCCAGCGCGGCGTGCTGGCGCTGCGCAAGCGCGACATCCTGGCTGCCCGCAAGCAGGTCGAGCAGGCCCAGCTGCAGCGCGAAAGCGATGGCACCGCCGACGTCACCGACGGGGGCGGCGAAGACAACCCGCCGTGGGAACCGGCACCGAAGATCAGCCGCGCCGAGCTGGCCCGCGAAGCCAAGCTGAGCACCAGCCAGGTCGGCATGATCGAACGCATCCACGCCCAGGCCGCGGCCGAGGTGGTGGAGGCGGTGAAGGCTGGCGTGATCTCGATCAGCGCCGCCGCGGCCGTGGCCGACCTGCCCGAAGAAGAACAGCGCGCCGCCGCCGCCGGTGGCAAGGACGAGCTGAAGCAGGCCGCCAAGCGCGTGCGCGAGTCCAAGCGCAAGCCGCGCGCGCCGAAGCCTGAACCGGCCGAGATGGATTTCGAGGAGGCGGATGAGGACGAGATCGCCAGCCGCGATGCCGAAGTGCTGTCCGCACTGGAACAGCTGGGCGAGGACGCACCGGCATTGCGTCGACGCGTGGTCGCGCTGACCCGCGAGAACGACACCCTGCGCGCGCAGCTGGCCGCGCTGCGCAAGCAGCTGGAAGCGCTGTAGGCGCTCTCGACGCGCTTCTGTAGAGCCGAGCCCACGCTCGGCTGCTTTTGGCGGGGGCATTTTCACCGCCCCCAGCGCTCGGGGCTAAATAAACGCGTCAACCGGGCGGGGGTTTTATAACCGCAATATTCCCTCCCCCCAAAACCCCCCCGCCCCAAACCCCCCCCCCAAAACCCCCGCCCTCCGGCCGCCGGGTGTTATTGCTTTGTCTTAATAAAAAAATAAACATCCGCAC
>NZ_JASJSI010000045.1:0-34534 GCF_030237085.1 Stenotrophomonas maltophilia group sp. Smal32 | reverse complement strand
ACTGGGCTGCACGGGGGCGGGGGTGGGGGGGGGGGGGGGGGGGGGGGGGGCGGGGGGGGCCGGGCCCCCGCCCCCGGCGAGGCAGGGCCGGCCGCCCCCCCCCCCCCCCCCCCCCCCCCCCCCCCCCAAACCCACGTTTTGTTCGCTTTTGGTTTTGGTGTTGGTGTGGCCGGCCCGGGGCCGGCACTACCGCGGGGAGCGGGGTGCAACCCCGCACGCACACCCAACCTCCTCACTTCACTGAATCGAAAACCGGTTTCGGCACGGCACTTGCACTGGCTCCAGCAGACAACCCCATCCCTGTTTCTGGAACCGTTGCAGATGTCCCACTCCGTCACTTCGATCCTTTCGCAGATCCGCTCCTATCAGACCCAGATGGGACAGCCGGCGCTCAACCCGCTGGGCGAAACCCCGCGCAGCAATGCCCTGCCGGGCACGGTGCTGGAAGCACCGCAGGCCCAGCCGGCCAGCTTCACCGAAACCCTGCGTGGTGCGATTGCCGGCGTCAACGACGCGCAACAGAAATCCGGCGCCCTGGCCAAGGCCTTCGAAATGGGCGACCCCAGCGCCGACCTGGCCAAGGTGATGGTCGCCTCGCAGCAGTCCCAGATCGCCTTCCGCGCCACCGTGGAAGTCCGCAACCGTCTCGTCCAGGCTTACCAGGACGTGATGAACATGCCGCTGTAAGGAACATTGACGCATGGCACTGACGCTCTCCAAGGACAGCCTGAACGCCGAGAAGGCCGGGCAATGGTTCGACCGCCTGCAGAGTCTGCAGATCACCCGTCGGCTGGGCCTGATGGCGATGATCGCGGTGGCGGTGGCGGCAGGCCTGTCCGTGTTCTTCTGGTCACAGAAGCCGGGCATGGTCCCGCTGTATACCGGCCTGGACCAGAAGGCGACCGCTGAAGCGACCGACCTGCTGCGCGCCGCGCAGATTCCGTTCGCGCTCGATCCCGCCACCGGCGGCATCACCGTGCCGGAGAAGAACCTGCACGACGCCCGCCTGAAGCTGGCCGGCTCCGGCCTGACCGACAGCGGCAAGCTCGGTTTCGAGCTGATGGAACGCGACCCCGGCTTCGGTGTCAGCCAGTTCGTGGAAAGCGCGCGCTACCAGCACGCGCTGGAAACCGAGCTGTCGCGCACCATCAACACGCTGCGCCCAGTGCGCGACTCGCGCGTGCACCTGGCCATCCCCAAGCCCAGCGCCTTCACCCGTCAGCGCGATGTCGCCAGCGCTTCGGTGACCCTGGAACTGCGCGGAGGCCAGCAGCTGGAACGCAGCCAGGTGGACGCCATCGTGCACATGGTCGCGGCCAGCATCCCGGATCTTGCCCCGGAACGGGTGACCGTGGTCGACCAGAGCGGGCGCATGCTCAGCATCACCGACCCCAACAGCGAGGCAGCCGTCAACGCTGCACAGTTCGAACAGGTGCGCCGCCAGGAAACCTCGTTCAACCAACGCATCCGCGAGCTGCTGGAACCGATGACCGGCCCGGGCCGCGTCAATCCGGAAGTGAGCGTGGACATGGATTTCTCGGTGACCGAAGAAGCCCGCGAGCTCTATAACGGCGAGCCGCAGAAGCTGCGCAGCGAGCAGATGAGCGAGAACACCACCAGCACGCCGGGTCCGCAGGGTGTGCCGGGGGCGACCAGCAACAGCCCGCCGGGCCAGCAGGCCGCGCCGGCCACGGCGCAGACCCCGACCGAAAGCAGCAAGAACGCGACCCGCAACTACGAGCTGGACCGCACCCTGCAGCACACCCGCCAGCCCGCGGGCCGCATCAAGCGCGTGTCGGTGGCAGTGCTGGTGGACAACGTGCCGCGCGCCGGCGCCAACGGCAAGATGAGCCCGCAGCCGCTGTCGGCCGCCGAGCTGACCCGCGTCGAGGCCTTGGTGAAGCAGGCGGTCGGCTTCAACGCCGAGCGTGGCGACACCGTGTCGGTGATGAACGCCCCGTTCGTGCGCGAGATCACGCCCGAGGAAGGCCCGGCCTGGTGGGAGCTGCCTTGGGTGCACGACGCCGGCCGCATGCTGCTCGGCGCGGTGGTGGTGCTGGCACTGCTGTTCGGCGTGCTGCGCCCGGCGCTGCGCGCGATCACCGGCCAGAACAAGAAGAACGACGAGCACGCACTGGAACCGCATACCGCGGACGTGCAGCTGGTTGATGACGATGGCACCCCGCTGCCGGCGCTGGGCGCCGACCGGGCCAGCCTGGCCGGGCCAGACGCACTGGCCCTGCCGGTGGATTCATATGAGGAACGACTGCGGATGGCGCGTGAAGCCGTGAAGACCGACTCCAAGCGCGTGGCCCAGGTGGTCAAGGGCTGGGTGGCCAATGACTGAGCCGCAATTGACCGGCGTGCAGCGCGCGGCCGTGCTGCTGCTTTCGCTGGGTGAGCTGGACGCGGCCGAGGTGCTGCGCCACATGGAACCCAAGGAAGTGCAGAAGATCGGCATCGCCATGGCCACCATGACCGACATCACCCGCGAGCAGGTGGAACGGGTGATGGACCAGTTCGGCCAGGAGCTGGGCTCGAAGACCTCACTGGGCGTGGGTTCGGATGACTACATCCGCAACATGCTGGTGCAGGCGCTGGGCAGCGAGAAGGCCGGCAACCTGATCGACCGCATCCTGCTCGGCCGCAACACCACCGGCCTGGACGCGCTGAAGTGGATGGACCCGCGCGCGGTGGCCGACCTGGTGCGCAACGAGCACCCGCAGATCATCGCCATCGTGATGGCGCACCTGGAAACAGACCAGGCCGCCGACGCACTGAAGCTGCTGCCCGACCGTACCCGCGTCGACGTACTGCTGCGCATCGCCACCCTCGACGGCATTCCGCCGAACGCGCTCAATGAACTCAACGAGATCATGGAGCGCCAGTTCGCCGGCAACCAGAACCTGAAGTCGTCCAACATCGGCGGCGTGCAGTGCGCGGCCAACATCCTGAACTTCATGGACAGCGGCCAGGACCAAGCGATCCTGGGCGAAATCGCACGCATCGATGCGCCACTGAGCAACCGCATCCAGGACCTGATGTTCGTGTTCGACGATCTGGTCGATCTGGACGATCGCGAAATGCAGCTGGTCCTGCGCGAAGTGAGCGGCGAGCGCCTGGGCCTGGCCCTGCGCGGTGCCGACATCAAGGTGCGCGACAAGATCACCCGCAACATGTCGCAGCGCGCGGCCGAAATCCTGCTGGAGGACATGGAAGCCCGTGGCCCGGTGCGCCTGTCCGACGTGGAAGGCGCGCAGCGCGAGATCCTGGCCATCGTCAAGCGCATGGCCGATGAAGGCACCGTCACCATCGGCGGCAGCGCGGAGGCGATGCTGTGAGCAACGTCGTGCGCTGGCTTGCCCCGGACCTGCTGGCCCAGCCCGAACCGGCGCTGGCGCAGGAAGATGTGTTCGAACTCACCGAGCCGGACCCGGAACACGAACCCGAGCCACCGCTGCAGCTGCCGACCCTGGAGGAGATCCAGGCGATCCAGGACAGCGCCGAGAAGGAAGGCTTCCAGCACGGCCATGCCGACGGCTACAGCCAGGGCCAGGCCGAGGTGCGGCGCCTCGCCGCGCAGATCGAAGGCATCCTGGACAACTTCAGCCGGCCGCTGGTGCGGCTGGAGAATGAAGTGGTCGGTGCGCTCGGCGAGCTGGCCGTGCGCATCGCCGGTGCCCTGGTCGGGCGTGCCTACGAGGCCGACCCTGCGCTGTTGGCGCAGCTGGTCGGCGAGGCCATCGACGCGGTCGGAGGCAGCACCCGCGAAGTCGAGGTGCGCCTGCACCCCGACGACATCGCCGCCCTCGCCCCCCTGCTGAACCTGTCGCCGCAGCAGCGCCTGGTGCCCGATACCAGCCTGAGCCGCGGCGACCTGCGCGTGCATGCCGAAGCGGTGCGCATCGACGGCACCCTGGAAGCCCGCCTGCGTGGCGCGCTGGATGCGGTGATCCGCCAGACCGGAGCAGGCGCATGACGCCCGAATCGCAGCCCACGCCACCGCCCGCCGACTGGGCCATGGCCCGCAACCTGCGCCTGGCCCGTCGTCTCGACGGCCTGCGCGTGGATACCGCGCATGGTCGCGGCCTGATCCGCGAGGGCGTGCTGCGTCGCGCGGTCGGGCTGACGCTCGAAGCGGTTGGCTGCGAGGCACCGCTGGGCGCCAGCTGCAAGGTGGAAGTGGTCGACGGTGGCTGGGTCGATGCCGAAGTGGTCGGCTTTGCCGGCGAGCGCACCTACCTGATGCCCAGCGCTGAACTGCACGGCCTGCTGCCCAACGCCCGCGTGGTGCCGTCGGCGCGCCGCGGTGGCGTGGAAGTCGGCGAAGGCCTGCTCGGCCGGGTCATCGACAGTGATGGCGTGCCGCTGGACGGCAAGGGGCCGATCCGCGCCGAAGGCCACGTCGGCATGGCCGGCGTCTCGATCAATCCGTTGGCACGTGAACCGATCACCCAGCCGCTGGACGTGGGCGTGCGCGCGATCAACGCGCTGCTGCCGATCGGCCGCGGCCAGCGTGTCGGCCTGTTCGCCGGCTCCGGCGTCGGCAAATCCACGCTGCTCGGCATGATGACCCGCTACACCGCTGCCGATGTGATCGTGGTCGGGCTGATCGGTGAACGTGGCCGCGAAGTCCGTGATTTCGTCGAAACCACTCTGGGTGAGGAAGGCCTGCGCCGCGCCGTGGTGGTGGCCAGCCCGGCCGACCGCCCGCCGCTGGCACGCCTGCACGGCGCCTACCGTGCCACCGCCATTGCCGAATGGTTCCGCGACCAGGGACTGAATGTGCTGCTGCTGATGGACTCGCTGACCCGCTTCGCCCAGGCACAGCGCGAGATCGGCCTGTCGGTCGGCGAGCCGCCGACCACCCGCGGCTACCCGCCGTCGGTGTTCGCCAAGCTGCCGGCGCTGGTCGAACGCGCCGGCAACGGCGCCAAGGGGCGTGGTTCGATCACGGCGTTCTACACGGTGCTGACCGAGGGCGACGATCCGCAGGACCCGATCGCCGATGCCGCCCGCGCGATCCTCGATGGTCACATCCTGCTCTCGCGGCGCGTGGCCGACAGCGGCCTGTATCCGGCCATCGACGTCGAATCGTCAGTCAGCCGAGTGGTCACGGAAATCGCCGACGAGCCGTGGCGCCTGCGCATCCGCAAGCTGAAGCGGCTGGTCTCGGCCTACTCGGCCAACCGCGACCTGATCGCCATCGGTGCGTACCAGCGCGGCAACGACGCGGCCACCGACGAAGCCCTGGAACGCTGGCCGGAAATCATGGAGTTCCTCGGCCAGGACGTTGCCAAGGCCGCAGATCTCCCGCACAGCCAGGCGGCACTGCAGCGCCTGGTGGAACAAGAGAGTTAAGCCATGAACCAGTCCAAGCGCATCGATCCCCTGCTCAAGCGGGCCCAGGAACACGAGGACGCGGTCGCCCGAGACCTCGCTGAACGCCAGCGCGTTCTCGATACCCATCTATCGCGACTGGACGAACTGCGACGTTATGCCGAGGAGTACGCAAACGCGCAGATGGCAGCGACCAGCCCGGCGCAGCTGCTGAACCGTCGCGCTTTCCTGGACCGCCTGGACAGTGCGGTCGAGCAGCAGCAAGCCACGGTCAACGGCAACCGCGAAAAAGTGGAAGCCGAGCGTGCCCGCCTGATCCTGGCCAGCCGGGACAAGGCCGTGCTGGAACAGCTCGCCGCCAGCTACCGCGCGCAGGAAAAAGTGGTGACCGATCGCCGCGACCAGCGCGAGATGGACGACATCGGTGCGCGCCGCGCGCGCCTTGTACAGGCCGAAGACCAGGATGGCACCGAGCAGGGAGGCCGCTCGTGATGCCCTCCCCGCTCGCCAGCAGCGCCAACGCGCAGACACAGAATTCCGGCGGCGCTGCAGCGCGCGCACCGCGCAGCGAGCGCGGCAAGGAATTCGGCCAGCTGCTGCAGGGTGGCGCGCCCTCTGCAGCCGCCCCTGCCAGCAGCGCCACCACGCCGACGCCATCCACGCCGAGCCAGCCATCGACCCCCGACAGCAATGGCCAGGCTCCCGGCGAACGCAACGCAGAAGGCGAAGCGGCAAGCGCTGAAACGTCGCCGCTGCCGCCCGTTGCCGCCACCCCGGCTGGACCCGGCACCGACAAGGACACGCCCGCCGCGACCGAGGATGCCCCGTGGCCACCGCTCGGCCTGGCCGGCCTGGTGCTGGCGATGCCGACGCCCGTGAATCCGGCCGCCGCTCTGCCGACCACCGCTGCACCGTCGCTGGCCAGCGACGGTAGCGCGCTGCCCGCTGCCACCGCCGCGAACCCGGCGCTGCCCGCAACCGCCCCAGCAGCGGCTACCGCAGCCGCAGCGACGGCCGACGGCAAACCTGCGGCGACCAGCGCTGACGATGCCAGCGCGCTGCCACTGCCGGAGATGATCCCGCCCGGCAAGCGCAGCGAGCGCGGCGAAGGCAGTGACGTGGCTGCCCTCGGCGACCGCAACAGTGCACCACTGCTGCACGCACCGGCAGCGGCCGCCGTGCAGGACCTGAAAGCGGCGCTCGCCACCGGCAACGCGATCTTCAATGGCGAACCCACGCCCAAGCCCGTGCTGGGTGACGACGGCTTCGACCAGGCCATCGGCGCGCGCCTGGGCTGGCTGGCCGACCAGAAGATCGGTCACGCCCACATCCGCCTGAGTCCGGACGACATGGGCCCGGTGGATGTTCGCCTGCAGTTGAACGGCGACAAGGTGCATGCCAGCTTCAGCAGCCCGCACGTGGACGTGCGGCAGGCGCTAGAAAGCAGCCTGCCGCGCCTGCGCGAGCTGCTGGGCGAACAGGGCTTCCAACTGGCCCACGCCGATGTCGGCCACCAGGCGCCTGGAGGTGACGGCAGTGCGTCGGGGCAATCCGGCGCCGGCGGCATGGCCGGTGACGGAGAACCGTCGCCGGGTGACACCAGCGTGTCGTCCGCGCAGTTGATCCGCCAGCGCGGATTGCTGGACGCCTACGCCTGACACGCGTGCCAACCAAGGTTGGCACCTACCAGAGTGGGGCGGTCGGCGCCCACCAGGGCACAGGGGCACCGGGGCAATGGAGCCGGCCAGGATCGGCACTTCGCCGTATCGCGTTGGTGGCTGCGGAGCTTGCTCCGCACGGCCGCACCGGCACCCCGACGGAATTCCGTCGCACCCCACCGCCCCATCTTCGGCACACCCCTTGCATATCCCGGTGAAGCAACCCTCAGGAGCTTCACCCCGTGGCCGCAGCCGCTGACAAAACCAAGAAGACCGCCGAGAAGGACAAGGCCGCCAAGCCGCGCAGTCCGATCCTGATCACCGCATTGGTGGCCGTGCTGGCCGCCGCCGCCGCTGGTGGCGGCGTCTGGTTCTTCACCCAGTCCAAGCCGGAAGAGAAGACCGCGCAGGCCCCGAAGAAGTCGGCCACCCCGGCGCCGGCGCAGTACTTCGCGCTCGACCCGGCCTTCGTGGTCAACCTCAACGGCCCCGTCGACGGCCCGCGCTACCTGCAGCTGGAAGTGCAGCTGATGACGCGTGACCCGGCCGCGCTGGAGGCGATCAAGACCCACGCACCGGCCATCCGTGCACGCCTGCTGATGCTGTTCTCGCAGGTCAGCCCCGACCAGATCGCCGATGTCGCCGGCAAGCAGAAGCTGCAGGCTGCGTCGCTGGCCGAAGTGCAGAAAGTGCTCAAGGCCGAGACCGGCAGCAATGGTGCCGACGACCTGCTGTTCACCAGTTTCGTGACCCAGTAAGGGCCCACCAATGAATGATCTGTTGTCCCAGGACGAGATCGATGCCCTGCTCCACGGCGTGGACAGTGGCGCGGTCGAGACCGATCCGGAACCGCCGTCAGGCGAAGCGCGCTCATACGACTTCGCCAGCCAGGACCGCATCATCCGCGGTCGCATGCCAACCCTGGAAATGGTCCACGAGCGTTTCGCACGCCTGTGGCGGATCGGCCTGTTCAACCTGATCCGCCGCTCGGCCGAGCTGTCGGTGCGCGGCATCGAGCTGATCAAGTTCAACGACTACATGCACTCGCTGTATGTGCCGACCAACCTGAACCTGATCCGTTTCAAGCCGCTGCGTGGCACCGGCCTGATCGTGTTCGAACCGACCCTGGTGTTCGCCATCGTCGACAACTTCTTCGGTGGCGACGGGCGCTACCCGACCCGCATCGAAGGCCGCGAGTTCACCGCCACCGAAATGCGGGTGATCCACCTGCTGCTGAAGCAGACCTTCGCCGACCTGCGCGAGGCCTGGGCACCGGTGATGGATGTCGACTTCGAGTACATCAACTCGGAAATCAACCCGCACTTCGCCAACATCGTGACGCCGCGCGAGTACGTGGTGGTGTGCCGCCTGCACGTCGAGCTCGATGGTGGTGGCGGCGATATCCACGTGACCCTGCCGTACTCGATGCTGGAGCCGATCCGCGAACTGCTCGACGCCGGCATCCAGAGTGACCGCAACGACCGCGACGAGAGCTGGGGCCAGACCCTGCGCGAACAGCTCAACATCGCCGAGGTGACCCTGTCCAGCGTGCTGACCAGCAAGCGCATGACGCTGCGTGACCTGACCCAGCTGAAGGTCGGCGACATCCTGCCGATCGAGCTCAGCCCGCAGGTGCCGTTGTGCGTGGAGAACATCCCGGTGTTCACCGGCGAGTTCGGCATCGCCAACGGCATGAATGCCGTGAAGATCACCGCTACCCATCCGCCGGGCACCCGCCCGCGCGTACCCGTCATCCAGGAAGACCCGCAATGAACGATATCGACGCCCTCGAACCCACCCCGGCCCAGTTCAGCAGCCTGCAGGCCGACGAGGCGAACGGCCCGGACCTGAACCTGGACGTGATCCTCGATGTGCCGGTGACGCTGTCGCTGGAAGTCGGTCGCGCGCGCCTGCCGATCCGCAACCTGCTGCAGCTCAACCAGGGCTCGGTGGTGGAACTGGAACGCGGCGCCGGCGAATCGCTGGATGTGTTCGTCAACGGCACGCTGATCGCCCACGGCGAAGTGGTGGTGATCAATGACCGCTTCGGCGTGCGCCTAACCGACGTGGTCAGCCCGAGCGAGCGTATCCGGAGACTGCGTTGAGCCTGCTGGCCTCCACCCTGCTGGCGGTCGGCAAGGCCGCCGCCCCGGTTGGCCCGCAGATTGGCCAGCATGCGGCCGCCGCACCCAGCCTGTTCGGTGCGGTGCTGGCGCTGCTGGCGGTGCTGGCCCTGGTCATCGGCCTGGGCTGGCTGCTCAAGCGCATGCCCGGCAGCGGCTTCCGCCCTGCCGAAGGCATGAAGCTGGTAGCCAGCCTCAGTGTCGGCGCCAAGGAACGCGTGGTGGTGGTCGAGGTCAACGGCCAGCAGCTGCTGCTGGGCGTCACCGCCGGTGGCATCAATACCCTGCATACCCTGCCCGAACCGTTGCCGCCACCGGCGCCGGTACGCGTGCCGGACTTCAAGAACCTGCCGAATTTCGCCCAGCTGCTGCAGCAGCGGCTGCGCAAGGACCCCTGACATGCGTGTCACCCGTACCCGTCTTGCCATCCTGATGCCGTGGCTGCTGTTGCTTGCCCTGTGCCTGTTGCCGGCACTGGCGTTCGCCGCGCCCGGCGCACCGACCACGCCGCTGCCGGACATCAACGTCGGCAAGATCGGCGGTGCGCCGGTCAGCCTGCCGCTGCAGACCCTGCTGCTGATGACGGCGATCACCCTGATCCCGTCGATGCTGCTGGTGCTGACCTCGTTCACCCGCATCATCATCGTGCTGGGCCTGCTGCGCCAGGCGCTGGGCACGGGCCAGACGCCGTCCAACCAGGTGCTGCTGGGCCTGGCCCTGTTCCTGACCGCGATGATCATGCTGCCGACCTGGGACAAGGCTTGGAGCACCGGCATGGCGCCTTACCTCAACGGCGACATCGACTTCCAGACCGCCTGGACGCTGACCACCACGCCGCTGCGCGCCTTCATGCTGGCGCAGATCCGCGAGACCGACCTGATGACCTTCGCCGGCATCGCCGGGCACGGCACCTACGCCAGCCCCGACGCGATCCCGTTCCCGGTGCTGGTCGCCTCGTTCGTCACCAGCGAGCTGAAGACCGCCTTCGAGATCGGCTTCCTGATCTTCATCCCGTTCGTGATCATCGATCTGGTGGTGGCCAGCGTGCTGATGTCGATGGGCATGATGATGCTGTCGCCGATGCTGGTGTCGGCGCCGTTCAAGATCCTGCTGTTCGTGCTGGTCGATGGCTGGGTGCTGACCGTCGGCACACTGGCGGCGAGCTTCAATCCGGCTTGATATCCCCCGCAAAGAGCAGTCGAGCATGGCTCGACTCTACATAAGCAGATGGAACCCGAATGTCTCCCGAACTTGCCCTGACCGAACTGCGTGGCGGCCTGATCACCGTGTTGTGGGTGGCCGGCCCGCTGCTGCTCACCGTACTGGTGGTGGGCGTGGTGGTCGGCGTCGTGCAGGCCGCGACCCAGCTCAACGAACCGACCATCGCCTTCGTCGCCAAGGCGGCGGCGCTGACCGCGGTGCTGTTCGCGCTGGGCAGCCTGCTGATCGGCCACCTGGTTGAATTCACCACGCTGTTGTTCCAGCGCATCCCGCACCTGATCGGCTAGGACACACGCTTCGATGGACGCCGCCACCCAGATGGCTGCCGACGGCCTGCAGGCCTTCGGCATGATCGGCACCGTACTATGGACCATGCTGCGCATCGGTGCGGTGGCCATGGCCATGCCCATGGTCGGCACCCGCGCGGTGCCGGCGCGGATCCGCGTGATCCTGGCCGGCACCCTTGCCATCGCGTTGGCACCACTGCTGCCGCCGGTACCGGACTGGACCGGCTTCGACGCCGCCACCGTGCTGACCATCGCCCGGGAACTGGCCATCGGCGTGTCCATCGGCTTCCTGCTGCGCCTGGTGTTCGAGGCCGGTGCGCTGGCCGGCGAACTGATCGCCCAGGGCACCGGCCTGGCCTTCGCGCAGATGAGCGACCCACTGCGCGGCGGCACCTCCGGCGTGATCGGGCAGTGGTTCTACCTGATGTTCGGCCTGCTGTTCTTCACCGCCAATGGCCACCTGGCGCTGATCTCGCTGGTGGTGGACAGTTACCGGGCACTGCCGATCGGCGCCCCGCTGCCCGACCCGCACGCGTTCTTCAGCATTGCCCCGACCTTCCTGCTGACCGTACTGCGCGGCGCACTGACCCTGGCCATCCCGCTGACGGTGGCGATGCTGGCGGTCAATCTGGCGTTCGGCGTACTGGCCCGCGCCGCCCCGGCGCTGAACCCGATCCAGTTGGGCCTGCCGGTCTCGCTGCTGCTGGGCCTGTTCCTGCTGGCCCTGCTGGCCGGTGAAATGGGGCCGCCGGTGCAGCGCTTGTTCGATGCCGCCTTCCAGGCTGCGGACGCGGTTACACACTGACCTGATCATCACGTTTTACTGGTTGCCATGCCTTCGTTTCTGTAGAGCCGAGCCCAAGCTCGGGTGCCATTGGCCGGAGCCCTAGCCGAGCATGGGCTCGGCTCTACAGGGGCGCAATTTCACGTCTTGCCGCTTGAAGTCCCCCCGGGTCCACGCGTTAGAGTGAATGCGCGGCGCCCAGGGGGACGCCGCGTCTGGTCGACGCACTGCGTCGGCCTGCCTCATGCATGCCCCACCGTGGTTTCCGTCGACAGGCAGGTCCGGGAGACTGACGAATGCTGGTAGGCACGTACAATCCTTGGCTGGTGGCGATCTCGTTGCTGGTCGCCGTGATGGCTTCGTACACCGCGCTGGCGATGGCCGGGCGCACCGTCACCGCACCAGGCAAGGGCGCGGCGTGGTGGTGGCGCCTGGGGGGCGGCTTCGCCATGGGCCTGGGCATCTGGTCGATGCACTTCATCGGCATGCTCGCCTTCGACCTGCCCATTCCACTGGGCTACGACCTGCCCATCACCCTGCTCTCGCTGGCGTTGGCGATCGCCTCGTCTGTGTTCGCGCTGTGGCTGGTGTCACTGCGCACCCTGCCGCATCCCCGCCTGGCCGGCGGGGCATTGCTGATGGGTACCGGCATCGCCTGCATGCACTACGTCGGCATGGCGGCCATGCGCATGCAACCCGGCATCGACTATGACCCGGGCTGGCTGCTGTTCTCGCTGATGGTGGCGGTCGCCGCCTCGTGGACTGCGCTGTATGTGGCATTCCGCCTGCGCGCGCAGCGCACCCGTGTCGGCGACCGCCTCGCGGCCGCCGGCCTGCTCGGGCTGGCCATCGTCGGCATGCACTACACCGGCATGGCCGCCGCACGCTTTCCGGAAGGCAGCATCTGCGGCGCGGCGGTCGGCGATGGCCTGCAGAGCGAATGGCTGGCCATGCTGGTGGTGCTGCTGACCGTCGCAATCCTGGCCGTGGTGCTGGTGGTGTCGTGGCTGGACCAGCGGGTCGAGGCCCAGCTGCTGCGCCTGCGCAACTCGATGTTGAGCACCTCCCTGACCGACGCGCAGCAGGAGCTGACCCAGGCTGCACTGCATGATCCGCTCACCCGCCTGCCGAACCGCCTGCTGCTGCAGCGGCGCATCGTGCAGGCGCTGGCCGAGGCCGAACAGGGCGGCAGCCGTTTCGCAGTGATGTTCATGGATCTTGACGGCTTCAAGCAGGTCAACGATGCCTATGGCCACCAGGCCGGCGACGCGCTGCTGGTGGCGGTGGCCGAGCGCACCCGCCAGCTGCTGCGCCCCCATGACATGCTGGCCCGCCTCGGCGGCGATGAGTTCGTGCTGGTGGTACGCATCGAGCACGACGAGGATCTGCCTACCCTCGCCCGGCGCATCCTGCAGGCGGTCGGCAGCGGACCGCTGCTGCCGGACAACGAACTTCAGGTAACCGCCAGCATCGGCGTGGCGATCTGCCCCGACCATGCTGCCAGCGAGCGGCAGCTGATGGCGTTTGCCGACGCGGCGATGTACCAGGCCAAGGAGTCCGGACGCAACGCCTTCGTGCTGTTCGCGGACTGGATGAACGACAGTGCCGAGCAGCAGTTCCGGCTGCTGGCCGACCTGCGCCGGGCGATCGGCAGCGACCAGTTGTTCCTGAACTTCCAGCCCAAGATCCGCGTCGCGACGCAGAAGGTGGCCGGCGCCGAGGCGTTGATCCGCTGGCGGCATCCGGAACATGGCCTGATCCCGCCCGATCGATTCATCCGCCTGGCCGAGCGCAGCGGCGCGATCAACGACATCGGGCGCTGGGCGCTGGACCAGGCCTGCCAGCAGCTGCGGCGATGGCACGATGCCGGTCATGAAGGCTGGTCGATGTCGGTGAACCTGTCGCCGGTGCAGTTCAGCTCGCCGCACCTGCTGCAGGACGTGCGCACGGTGATCGAGCGCCACAACATCGCGCCACGGCACCTGGTGCTGGAAATCACCGAAAGCACGGTGATGCGCGATACCGACACCAGCCTGCGCCTGTTGCAGGCACTGTCGGCACTGGGCGTAGGCATTTCCATCGACGATTTCGGCACCGGCTATTCCAGCCTGCTGTACCTGAAGCGGCTGCCGGCCACCGAGATCAAGATCGACCACGCCTTCGTGCGCGACCTGGAGCACAGCGCCGAGGACGTGGTGATCGTCTCGGCGATCGTGGCGCTGGGCCATGCGCTGGACATGGACATCGTCGCCGAAGGCGTGGAAACCGCCGCCCAGCGCGCCTACCTGGAGCGTCTGGGCTGCGACTACCTGCAGGGCTACCTGCTGGGCCGGCCGGTCGATGCAGCGCGCTTCATGCAGCTGCACGACCTGCCACGGCCGCGGGTGGAACTGGCGCAGAGCCCGCCGCCGCAACACCCGCCCGGATAACGCCTCGCGGCGCGGCCGCCCGCCATCACGGAACGACTCCTTCGACACCCTCCTGTAGAGCCGAGCCTGCGCTCGGCTGCGCTTCGCGCTTGAGCCAACCGCAGCCGAGCATGGGCTCGGCCCTACAAATGCCCCGCGCCTCCTGTAGAGCCGAGCCTGCGCTCGGCTCCCGTATGATGGGCCGCGCGACCGTCATGCAAGGAAGAGCCCGTGGCACTCCGCACCACCCTGGCAGGTCTGCTGCTGGCCCTGAGCTGCGCCCGCGCATTGGCCAGCGATCTGTCATGGTCGCTGCCCGCGGATGCATCTCCCGCGCAGACCGACGCAGCCCTGCGAACACTGGGCACCGAGCTGCTGAAGTCTGCCTCCCTGACCGACGCACAGCGCAGCCACGCGCTGCTTGCGCTGGACCGGACCAGCGAAGCGCGGCGATCGATCCAGCAGGCACGCGCATCGCTTGCAAGCGACGGTGATACCGCGGCGGTGCAGCGCTGGGTGTCGATGCTGCTGCTCGCCACCGCCGGCGAGCAGGACGCAGCGGGGTATGCGCGTGCCTTCCACAGCACCTTCGCTGCCCTCGACGACGTTGCCGCGGTGCAGGCCGATGCCGCGCTCTCGGCTGAGCCAGCCCCGGTGCGCGCGCAGCTGGAGCAGGCCATCGCCGCGCAGGCGGGGGCCGCGACCGTCACCGAGGCCGTCGCCCTGGAACTGCTGCGCCTGCGGGCGGTACTGCGTGCACAGACCCTTGCCGCCGCACTGGCCCCTGCGCTGGTCGCCGCGGAAGAGCAGCGTCGCTTCGTCATCGACGATGCCCTGCGCATCCCCGCCGGCGATGGCGTCGTGCTGTCGGCGCAGCTGGCACGGCCACGCGCCGCCAGGGCTCCGCTGCCTGCAGCAATGCTGTTCACCATCTACACCGATCCACCCAAGAACCGGCAGAAGATGCTGCTGGCCGCCGCACATGGCTACGCCGGCATCGTGGTCGATGCCCGTGGCAAGGGTCGGGGCATCAGCACCATCGCTCCCTATGAGCATGACGGCGGGGACGCCAACGCAGCCATCGACTGGATCAGCCACCAGCCGTGGAACGATGGCCGGGTGGCCATGTATGGCGGCAGCTATGAGGGCTTCACTGCCTGGGCGGCGGCGCGCCATCACCATCCCGCACTGAGGACCATCGTGCCCTACGTTGCCGCCATCCCCGGCCAGGGCCTGCCGATGGAAAACAACGTGTTCCTGAGTGCCAACTACGGTTGGGCGTTCTATGTGGCCAATGGCCCGATGCTGGACAACGACACCTACAACCAGAACGAGCGCTGGTCGCAGCTGCCGCGCCGCTGGTATGCCTCCGGCCGCCCCTACCGGCAGATCGACCAGGTCGATGGCACGCCGAACCCCTGGCTGCAGCGCTGGCTCGACCACCCGGCGTACGACGCTTACTGGCAGTCAATGGTTCCCTATGGCGACCAGTTCGACGACATCCGCATCCCGGTACTGACCATCACCGGCTACTACGACGATGGCCAGATCTCGGCACTGCAGTACTTCAAGGACCACCTGCGGCACCGCCCCGATGCGGACCATGCCCTGCTGATCGGCCCCTACGACCATCGTGGTGCGCAGTCGGCGGTCAAACCGCTGCAGCTGCGTGATTACGCGGTCGACCCCGCCGCGCAGTTCGATACCCCGGCAGTCACCTTCCAGTGGCTGGACCATGTGCTGCGCGGCGCGCCGCGTCCTGCGCTGGTGCCCGACCGCGTGAACTACCAGCTGATGGGCGCCAACCGCTGGGGCCATGCGGCAACGCTGGACGCCGCCGCGGGTGCCCACCGCCGCTACCACCTGTCGGCCGCACCCGCTTCGGCCGATGGCTACCACCGCCTGCAGGAACAGCCGCCAGCGCCAGACCAGCTGGGGCAGACCGTGGACCTGGCCGACCGCAATGAAATGCGGCATGGCTACTACCCGTTCCCGATCATCGCAGCACAGGACGAAAGGGATACGGCGCTGTCCTTTGTCACCGATCCCTTTACAGGCCCGATGGATCTGGTGGGCAGCTTCTCCGGCGACCTGAAGGTCCGGATCAACAAGCGCGACTTCGATTTCACCGTCACCCTGTACGAACTGATGGCCGATGGACGCCGGATGCAGCTGTCCTACTACATGGGCCGGGCCAGCCACGTGCGTGACCCGACCACGCGCCAGCTGCTTCAGCCAGGCCAATGGACCCACCTGCCCTTCGACCGCACGCGCATGGTGGCGCGCCGACTGGCCGCCGGCAGCCGCCTGCTGGTGAAGGTGGATGTACTGAAGGACGCGATGCACCAGGTGAACCACGGTACCGGCCGCGATGTCAGCGACGAGAGCGTGGCCGATGCGGGTGAACCGCTGCGGGTGGACTGGCACAGCGACAGCATGTTGTCGATTCCGCTGCAGCCGGTGAAGCCGGACGGATGATTGCGCCGGGCACGGCCCGGCATTGCCCGTGCCGCCGCCCGCCATCACGGAACGGTTCCTGCAACACCCTCCTGTAGAGCCGAGCCTGCGCTCGGCTGCGCTTCGCGCCTGGGCCCAACCTCAGCCGAGCGTGGGCTCGGCTCTACAGTAGATCCACGCCATGCGTGGATGCGCCACCCGCCATGCGTGGAACGGTTCTTGCACGCACCCCGGCATCCCCTGCCGTAGTGCCCCGTGATGTCCGAGAACGAATCCGCCGGCGAAAAGACCGAACAACCGACCGAGAAACGCCTGCGCGACGCCCGTGAACAGGGCAACCTGCCGCGCTCGCGCGAACTCGGCACGGCCGCCGTATTCGGCGCCGGCGTGCTGGCGGTGATGGCGATGAGTGGCTCGATCGGCCGTGGCGCCACGGCCTGGATGAAGCAGGCGCTGAGCCCGGAACAGAGCCTGCGGCAGAACCCGAAGGAGCTGTTCGGCCACTTCGGTGACCTGCTGCTGCAGTTCATGCTGGTGATCGCGCCGCTGGTGCTGGTCTGCCTGCTGGCCAGCTTCGTCGCCCCGCTGGTGATGGGAGGCCTGCGCTGGTCGCAGAAGGCGTTGCTGCCCGACATCAACCGCATGAACCCGATGAGCGGGCTCAAGCGCCTGTATGGCCCGGAGGCCATCGCCGAGTTCACCAAATCGCTGCTGCGCGTGGCCTTCGTAGGCGTCGCCGCCGGCCTGGTGGTCTGGACCGGCTTCGACACCCTGCGCGGGCTGATCCATCACCCGCTGGAGACGGCCATCACCGACGGGCTCGGCTTCACCCTGCGCCTGCTGCTGGCCACCGCCGGCGCCATGCTGGTGCTGGCCGCCATCGACGCGCCGTACCAGCGCTGGAACTGGATGCGCAAGCTGAAGATGACCCGTGAAGAGCTGCGCCGGGAAATGAAGGAAAGCGAAGGCAGCCCCGAGGTGAAGGGCCGCATCCGCCAGCTGCAGCAGCAGATGGCCAACCGCCGGATGATGGAAGCGGTGCCCACCGCCGACGTGGTGGTGGTCAACCCCACCCACTACGCGGTGGCCCTGAAGTACGAAGGCGGGGCCATGAACGCCCCCACCGTGGTCGCGCTGGGCGTGGACGAGACCGCCCTGCGCATCCGTGAGGTGGCCGACGGCAACAAGGTCGCGATCGTCTCCGCCCCGCCTTTGGCACGCGCCTTGTATCGGGAAGGCCAACTCGGAAAGGAAATCCCCGTGAGACTGTATTCGGCCGTCGCCCAGGTCCTGTCCTACGTCTACCAGCTGCGCGCCTGGCGCACTGGCCCGATGCCGGACGCCCCGCACATCCAGGTGGATGAATTCGGCAAGGGAGGCCGCCCGTGAGCGCCCAGCCCTCCGCCGGATTCAATACCCGCCGCGCCCTGGAAATGATCCGCCAGGGTCTTGGCGCACCGCTGATCGTGCTGGCCCTGCTGGCCATGGTCGTGGTGCCGCTGGCCGCGCCAGTGCTCGATGCACTGTTCACCTTCAACATCGCCATCTCGCTGATGGTGCTGCTGGCGGTGGTCTACGTGAAGCGCCCGCTGGACTTCACGATCTTCCCGATCGTGCTGCTGATCACCACCATGCTGAGGCTGGCGCTGAACGTGGCGTCCACCCGCGTGATCCTGCTCAACGGCCAGAACGGCCACGACGCCGCGGGCAAGGTCATCGCCGCCTTCGGCGAATTCGTGATCGGCGGCAACTACGCGGTCGGCATCGTGGTCTTCGCGATCCTCACCATCATCAACTTCGTGGTCATCACCAAGGGCGCAGGCCGCGTCTCCGAAGTGACCGCGCGCTTCATCCTGGACGCGATGCCCGGCAAGCAGATGGCGATCGACGCCGACCTCAACGCCGGTTTGCTGACGCGTGAAGAAGCCAAGCTGCGCCGCGAGGAAGTCCGCGAGGAAGCCGACTTCTACGGCGCGATGGACGGTGCCAGCAAGTTCATCCGCGGCGACGCCATCGCCGGCATCCTGATTCTGTTCATCAACATGCTCGGCGGCCTGGCCGTGGGCGTGCTGCAGCATGGCATGCCGTTCGGCGAAGCCGCTGCCACCTACACCCTGCTCTCCATCGGTGACGGCCTGGTGGCGCAGCTGCCGGCCCTGCTGGTGTCCAGCGCGGTGGCGATGCTGGTCACCCGCGCCTCGCGTTCGCAGGACATGGCCCAGGCCATGACCGGCCAGGTGTTCGGCCAGTACCGTGCGCTGGCGATCACTGCCGGCATCATCGGCGTGGTCGGCCTGGTGCCGGGCATGCCCAATGTCGCTTTCCTGACGCTGTCCGCGATCCTCGGCTTCATCGCGTGGAAGGTCTATCGCAAGGGCAAGGCTGCCACCACCGATCCGGGAGCTGCAGGCAACGACGCCGCTGCGCTCAACGCATTGGGCCGCCCGTCCGCGCCGGCACCGACCGCCGAACTGAGCTGGGACGAGCTGCGCCCGGTCGATCCGCTGGGCCTGGAGGTCGGCTACCGGCTGATCCCGCTGGTGGACAGCAACCAGGGCGGCGAATTGATGGCGCGCATCAAGGGTGTGCGCCGCAAGTTGACCCAGGACGTCGGCTTCCTGATTCCGTCGGTGCATATCCGCGACAATCTGGAGCTGCCGGCCAATGGTTACCGCGTGCTGGTGCACGGCGTGCCGGTGGCCACCGCCGAGATCCACCCGGACCGCGAACTGGCGCTGGACCCCGGCAGTGCACTCGGCGCGCTGGAAGGTATCGCCGGCAAGGACCCCGCGTTCGGCCTGGATGCCACCTGGATCCAGCCGCACCAGCGTGCCCAGGCCGAAACGCTGGGCTACACCGTGGTCGACCCGGCCACCGTGGTCGCTACCCACCTGTCGCACCTGATCCGCGAGCACGCGCCGGAACTGCTCGGCCACGAGGAAGTGCAGCACCTGCTGGCCAACCTGGCCAAGAGCGCGCCCAAGCTCGTCGAAGATCTGACGCCGAAGGCGCTGCCGCTGTCGGCGGTGGTGCGCGTGCTGCAGAACCTGCTGGTCGAGCGCATTCCGATCCGCCAGCTGCGCAAGATCGCCGAGGCACTGGTCGAACACGCGCCCAGCAGCCAGGACCCGGCGGTGCTGACCGCTGCCGTGCGCACCGCGCTGGGCCGCTTCATCGTGCAGGAGATCGCCGGAATGTCGGCGGAGCTGCCGGTGTTCACCCTCAACCCGCAATTGGAACGTGTCTTGCAGGAGTCCACGCAGGGCAACGGCGCCGCGCTGGAACCCGGACTCGCTGAGCGACTGCACCAGAGCCTGGCCGAATGTGTCAGCAAGCAGGAAGCCCGCAACGAGCCCGCGGTCGTGCTGGTACCTGGCCCGGTGCGCGCCGCGCTGGCCCGCCTGGTCCGCCACAGCGTTCCGTCGCTGTCGGTCCTGGCCTACAGCGAGGTGCCGGAGGACAAGCGCCTGAAGCTGGTCGGAACGATCAGCTGACGCCGCCCTCCGATGCGCCAGAAAACAGACACCACTTTCGAACCAACGCAACAGACAGATACCAAGGGGAACCCGCACCGTGCAGACCACCGACCACCCGAGTTCCCCGACCGCCACCCCGCCGTCTTCGTCCCGTGACCACAGCATGAAAATCAAACGATTCGTCGCCGCCGACATGCGCTCGGCCATGAACCTGGTGCGCAAGGAACATGGTCCTGACGCCGTGATCCTGTCCAACCGCCGGATCGAGGAAGGCATCGAGATCGTCGCCGCGGCCAACTACGACGAGAGCGCCGTGCAGCGCGCACTGGAAGCCTCGCGTCGTGACGTCGCCCCGCCGCCGGCACCGAAGCCGCGCACCGCCGCCGACGCGGTGATCGCCGCGGTGACCCGCCGCCGCAGCGCTACCCCGGCGCCGGAGCCGGTGGCCGCCACCACCTCGGCCGTGGCCGCCCTCGCCCGCGCCGCGGTCGGTGCCACCGGCCGCACCCTGGACAGCGCCGACGAGATCGTGCCGACCCGCGGCAGCACCGGCTTCGCCGCGACCCTGGCCCGCGCTGCCGTCAACGAACCGGCGCTGCCCGAACAGATCTTCGCCCCGTTCGCCGAGGCCATCGTTGCACCGGCACCGGCCGTCAGCGCGCCAGCCAACCGTGCCCGCTTCCAGATCGACCCGCCGCACGACATGCATCACGAAAGCGTGCCCCCCGCCGTGCAGCCGCCGCCGCTGCCGGGCGCGGCCGTCGCCGAACCGCAGCCGGCCATCGCCGCCAGCGAACCGGCGTTGGCCGATGCCAGCGCCGAAACCGCGCCGGAGCCCACCCTCGCCCCGGCCCCGGTGCTGACCGTGGTTGCCCAGGACGACGCCGAGATCCGCCAGCTGCGCCAGGAAGTGGCCGGCATGCGCCAGGTGATCGAGCGCGAGATGAACCGCTTCACCGACGAGCGCCTGCGCGGCTGCCCGGTGCGCGCCACCGCGCTGGACCTTATGGACGAGTACGGATTCGACGCCGGGCTGGCCCGCGACGTGGCCATGCAGATCCCGCTGGAGACCGAAGCCCACCGTGGACGCGGCCTGATGCTGGGGCTGATCTCGCGCAAGCTGCCGATCGCCCCGGTCGACCCGCTGGAAGAAGGCGGCGTGATCGCGCTGGTCGGCCCGACCGGCGCCGGCAAGACCACCACCATCGCCAAGCTGGCCTCGCGCTTCGCCGAGAAGCACGCCCCGCGTGACGTCGCCCTGGTGACCACCGACACCACCCGCATCGGCGCCCGCGAGCAGCTGTACGGCTACGGCCGCCAGCTCGGCATCGCGGTGCACGAGGCCAACAGCGGCACCGACTTGGACCAGCTGCTGGAACGCCTGAAGGACTACAAGCTGGTGCTGATCGACACCGCCGGGCTGGGCCCGCGCGACCGCGCACTGGCCGCCCAGCTGCAGTGGCTGCGCGCCGCCCGCCAGGTCCGCACCCTGCTGGTGCTGCCGGCCAACACCAGCTTCGGCGACATGGACGAGGTGGTCCGCCGCTTCGGCGCCGCCAACCTGCAGGGCCTGGTGCTGAGCAAGCTGGACGAGACCGGCCGCTTCGGCAACGCCCTGTCGGTGGCCGTGGACCATGCCCTGCCGATCACCTGGGTGACCGATGGCCAGGACGTTCCGGACGACCTGCACCGGGCCAGTGCAGCCAATCTTGTACTTCGCCTTGAAGATTTGCGCCGAGCGGCCGATATGCCCTGCAACCCGGAGTTGAACCATGCCGTCGCGTGAGTACGCCAAGCTGACCAAGACCTTCCCGCTGTCGGCCACCCGCAGCGAGCCGCTCGGCCCTGTGCGCACCCTTGCCGTCACTGGCGGCAAGGGCGGCGTGGGCAAGACCAATGTCTCGGCCAACCTGGCCGTGGCACTGGCCGGCATGGGCAAGCGCACGCTGCTGCTGGACGCCGACCTTGGCCTGGCCAACATCGACGTGATCCTGGGGCTGAACCCCACCTTCACGCTGGCCGACCTGGTCGCCGGCCGCTGCTCGCTGGACGATGTGATCGTCGAAGGCCCGAACGGCGTGCTGGTGGTCCCGGCCGCGTCCGGCCGCCGGCACATGGCTGAGCTGGCCCCGGCCGAGCACGTCGGCCTGGTCAACGTGTTCTCCGAACTGGAACGCGAACTGGACATCATGGTGGTCGACACCGCCGCCGGCATCACCGACGGCGTGCTGACCTTCTGCCAGGCCGCACAGGACACCGTGGTGGTGGTCTGCGATGAACCCGCGTCGATCACCGACGCCTACGCGCTGATCAAGGTGCTGTCGCGCGAACGCGGCGTGGACCGCATCCAGGTGGTGGCCAACATGGTGCGCGACCCCAACGAGGGCCGCGTGCTGTACGAGAAGCTGACCCGCGTCTGCGAGAAGTTCCTCGCCGATGTCTCGCTGAACTACCTGGGCTGCGTGCCGCAGGATGACTGGCTGCGCCTGTCGGTGCAGCGCCAGCAGCCGGTGGTGAAAGCCTATCCGTCCAGCCCGGCAGCACTGGCGATCACCGAGATCGCGCGTCGCACCGCACGCTGGCAGGCGCCAACCGAACCGCGTGGCGGCGTCGAGTTCTTCCTCGAGCGCATTCTCAAGCAGCGCGGGGTGGCCGCATGAAAGGCGCAGCCCAGTACCGGGAGGTCCAGCGCTCGGCGGCCAACGAGGTCATCGCCCAGCACTCGGACCTGGTGCGGCGCATAGCCCACCACCTGGCCGCGCGGCTGCCGGCCAGCGTTGAAGTGGACGACCTGATCCAGGCCGGCATGATGGGCCTGATCGAAGCCTCGCGCAGCTACGACGCCGACCAGGGCGCCTCGTTCGAGACCTATGCCTCGATCCGCATCCGCGGTTCGATGATCGACGAGATCCGCCGTGGCGACTGGGTGCCGCGCTCGGTGCACCGCCGTGCCCGCGATGCCGCCGCCACCATCCGCCGCCTGGAACAGAGCAGCGGCCGCGCCGCCAGCGCCACCGAAGTGGCCGCCGCGATGGAGATGCCGCTGCCCGAATACCTGCGGTTGATGGAAGACGCCGCACGCGGCCAGGTACTGAGCCTGGAATCGCGCATCGAGGACCAGGGCGAGCTGGACACCGTCGCCCAGGGCGGCCCGACCCCGCAGCAGGTGCTGGAGCGCGGCGAATTCGGCCGCGAGCTGGGCAAGGCCATCGGCCACCTGCCCGAGCGCGAACAGCTGGTGCTCTCGCTCTATTACGAGCAGGAACTGAACCTGAAGGAGATCGGCGCGGTGCTCGGCGTGAGCGAGTCGCGGGTCTGCCAGATCCACGGCCAGGCGGTGCTGCGCCTGCGTGGCCGGCTCAAGATTTTCGAGGCGGCGGACGCCGGCCTGGAAGAATGAACATGCCCGAGGCGGCTGCCCCCGGCCGCCCGGAATGAACAACAAAGGAACTCTGCTTTGAACAAGAACATGCGCATCCTGATCGTCGACGACTTCTCGACCATGCGTCGAATCGTCAAGAACCTGCTGGGCGATCTGGGCTTCACCAACACCGCCGAAGCCGAGGACGGGCATGCCGCGCTGTCGCTGCTGCAGAGCCAGCCGTTCGATTTCGTGGTCACCGACTGGAACATGCCGGTGATGACCGGCATCGAGCTGCTGAAGGCGATCCGCGCCGATGCCAAGCTGAAGACCCTGCCGGTGCTGATGGTCACCGCCGAGGCCAAGCGCGAGCAGATCATCGAAGCCGCCCAGAACGGCGTGAACGGCTACATCATCAAGCCGTTCACCGCGCAGACGCTGGAAGAGAAGCTCGGCAAGATCTTCGAACGCCTGGCGGCCAGCGCCTGATGGATACCACGGTCGACAAGAACGCCCTCGCCCTGCGCCTGCAGGAAGCCCTGGACGCACTGGAGTCCGGTGACGAAGCCGCCTGGCGGCAACGCATCGACGGACTGGTCGCGCTGCGTACGCAGCCGATGATGAGCGGCCTCTCGCGGCTGGCCCGCGAGCTGGGACAGGCACTGGGTGAACTGCCGACCGTGCCCAGCGAGGCCGGTGAGCTGGACGACGCCTGCGCACGCCTTGACCACGTGGTGGCGATGACCGAACAGGCCACGCACCGCACCCTGGACCTGGCCGAGGAATGCCGCAGCCTGACCGAACAGCTGCGCGCCGAAGGCCTGCAGCCGGGCCAGGACGCGCAGCTCGAGCGCATCCGCCACAACCTGACCGAGATCGCCCTGACCCAGAGCTACCAGGACCTGACCGGGCAGATCATCCGTCGCGTGGTCGGCATCGTCCGCCGCGTGCACGAGGGCTTTGGCGCACTCGGCCTGCCGCCGGAACAGCATCGCACCGATCCGGAACTGGCCGGGCCGGCACTGAAGGGACTGGACCGCCACGCGGTCTCGCAGAACGACGCCGACGACCTGTTGTCGGATCTGGGGCTGTAAGCATGAGTGCGGTATCCGACGACATCACTGCCGATTTCATCATCGAGGCCCAGGAAATCCTGGATCGCCTGGGCGAACAGCTGGTGTCGCTGGAGCAGGCACCGCAGGACACCGAGCAACTCAACGCGGTGTTCCGCGGCTACCACACGCTCAAGGGCGGCGCCGGCTTCCTTGGCGTCACCGCCATGGTCGAGCTGTGCCACGCCGCTGAAGAAGCACTGGGCATCGCGCGTGCCGGGCAGGCGGTACTGCAGGCCCACCACTTCGACGCCGCCCAGCAATCGCTGGACTACCTGCAGTCGATGCTGGACGCCGTGTCCTCCGGTACGGAGCCGGGCTATGCGCCGCCGGACCTGATCGCGCAGTTCGACATGAACGGTGGCACTGCCGCACCGGTCGCTGCGGCCGCGCCTGCGGCAGGTGGCAGCGATCTGATCACCGACGACGAATTCGAGGCCCTGCTCGACCAGCTGCACGGCGGCAACGCGCCGACCGCAGTCGCGCCGGCGAAGAAGGCCGACGACGGCCTGATCAGCGAAGACGAGTTCGAAGCCCTGCTGGACCAGCTGCACGGTGGCGCTGCGCCAGGCGCCAAGCCTGCTGCCGCCGTCGCGGCGGCACCCGCCGCAGCACCGCGCCCGGCACCCGTCCCGGCATCCGCAGCCAAGCCTGCAGCCAAGCCGATGGCCGAGGCCGAGCACACCGTGCGCGTGGACACCAAACGCCTGGATGCGATCGTCAACCTGATCGGCGAACTGGTGCTGTCACGCAACCGCCTGAAGACCCTGCGTGCACGCCTGCGCGACGAGGAGCTGGACCGCGCCGTATCGACGCTGGACATCGCCACTGCCCGCCTGCAGTCGGCGGTGATGCGTACCCGCATGCAGCCGGTTGGCAAGGTGTTCTCGCGCTTCCCCAAGGTCGCCCGCGACGTCGCCCGCTCGCTGAAGAAGGAAGTGGACCTCGAGCTGGTCGGCGCCGAGACCGAGCTCGACCGCAACCTGGTCGAAGCACTGGCCGACCCGCTGGTGCACCTGGTCCGCAACGCCATCGACCACGGCGTGGAAATGCCCGACCTGCGTGAAGCACAGGGCAAACCGCGGATGGGCCATGTGCGCCTGTCCGCCCAGCAGGAAGGCGACTACGTCAGCATCGAGGTGCAGGACGATGGCGCCGGCATCGACCCGGAAAAGCTGCGTGCCAAGGCGCGCGAAAAGGGCCTGATCGATCCGGAAGCCGCCGCTCGCCTGAGCAGCGAGGAATGCCTGCACCTGGTGTTCCTGCCCGGCTTCTCGACCAAGCAGCAGGTCACCGACATTTCCGGCCGTGGCGTCGGCATGGACGTGGTGCAGTCGCGCATCCGCGAACTGAGCGGCCAGATCCAGATCCAGTCGGAACTGGGGCGTGGCAGCCGCTTCCTGATCCGCGTGCCGCTCACCCTGGCGATCCTGCCAACCCTGCTGGTGCAGGCCGGCGAGGACGTCTACGCGCTACCGCTGGCGCGCGTGATGGAAGTGCTGCACGCACCGCGCACGTCGCTGGGCTGGTTCGATGGCCGCGCCGTGCTCGACCGCCGCTCGCACACCCTGCCGCTGGTCGACCTGCGCCAGTGGCTGGATGTGACGCCCGCCGCGTCGACCCTGCTGACCATCGTGGTGCTGCAGGCCGGTGAAGCGCGCTTCGGACTGGTCGTGGACCAGGTGCGCGGGCGCGAGGAAGTGGTCATCAAGCCACTGCCGAAAGCCCTGCGCGGCCTGCGCGGTTATGCCGGTGCAACCTTGATCGGCGATGGTCGCATGGCACTGATCCTGGACGTGGACGGCATCCGCTGAACACCGCCGGGCGTGGCCCGGCGACCCGAAAACTGTGACTACCGTCTGTACGCGTTCTCCCGGTGTCTCAAGTCCCATTCATACAAGCCGATACCGGAACCATGGATAGACTCAGCCTCATTGGACTCTTTCTCGCCCTGGCCTCGCTGGTCGGTGGCAGCATCCTCAAGGGCGCCGGCCTGGCGTCGCTGTGGTCGCCTGCGGCGTTCGTGATCGTCATCGTCGGCACCGTTGCCGCGATCCTGCTGCACACCTCGCCGGCGGTGTTCAAGCATGCGTTCAAGATCGTGCGCTGGGTCGTGCGCCCGCCGCACAGCGATCGTCGCGAACTGATCCAGCAGATCGTCGAGTGGAGCAACATCGCCCGTCGCCAGGGCCTGCTGGGCCTGGAATCGCAGGTGGAAGCGCAGCAGGATCCGTTCCTGCGCAAGGGCCTGCAGTTGCTGGTGGACGGCGTCGAGCCTGAATCGATGCGGCACATGCTGGAAATCGAACTGGGCAGCCAGGAACACCAGGACCAGGCCGGTGCCAAGGTATTCGAGGCGATGGGCATCTATGCGCCCACGCTGGGCATCATCGGCGCCGTGCTCGGCCTGATCGCGGTGATGAAGAACCTGGCCGACCCGAGCAAGCTGGGCCACGGCATCGCTGCCGCGTTCACCGCCACCATCTACGGCATCGCCTCGGCCAACCTGCTGTTCCTGCCGATCGCGGCCAAGCTCAAGAGTGTGATCTCGCACAACACGCGCGACCGCGAAATGGTCATCGAAGGCCTGATCTCGATCGCCCAGGGCGAGAACCCGCGCAACATCGAAACCAACCTCTCCGGCTTCCTGCACTGACATGGCCCGCCGCAAGCACCACGAAGAGCACGCCAACCATGAAGCATGGGCGATCCCCTATGCCGACCTGATGACGCTGCTGCTCGCCTTCTTCGTGGTCATGTACGCGATCTCTTCGGTCAACGAGGGCAAGTACCGGATCATGGCCGACGCGCTCACCGATGCCTTTGGTGGTGCGCCGCGCACGATCAACCCGGTGCAGGTCGGCAACAAGCAGGTGCAGGGCGGCGGCTGGGACAGCCCGTCGGTGATCAAGTCCGGCACCAAGATCGGCCCCTCCGCGCCGGCGCCGTCGCACGACCCGACCCTGCTGCCGTCGATGGCCTCGCAGATGCGCATGCCGGTCTCGGTGCACAACCAGGAACAGATCGCCCGTGCCGAGCGCCAGCTCAACAGCATCGCCGACCGCCTCACCGCCGCGCTGGCGCCGCTGATCGACCGCGGCATGATCAGCGTGCGCCGCACCGAGCTGTGGATCGAAGTGGAGATCAACAGCGACATCCTGTTCCCCACCGGCTCGGCCGCGCTGGACATGCATGCACGGCAGACGCTGGCCAGCCTGGCCGAGGTGCTGCGTGACGTGCCCAACAGCGTGCGCGTGGAAGGCCATACCGACAACGTGCCGATCGCCACCGCCACCTTCCCCTCCAACTGGGAGCTGTCGGCCGGACGCGCGGCCAGCGTTGTGCACCTGTTCGCCGACCAGGGCGTGCAGCCGTCGCGGCTGGCGATGGTCGGCTATGGCCAGTTCCGTCCGCGCGAAGAGAACGACAGCGCACAGGGGCGCAACCGCAACCGCCGGGTGATGGTCATCATCCTGGCCGACACCTCGCATGCGGTGGATCCACTTGGCCAGCGCCTCAATGCGGCCACCGGCGCCGCCGACAACAGCACCACCGAACAAGCCGCCGCAACTCCGGCTAACGCCCCCACGTCCCCCATCGCACCGGTGAAGTTGCCGCCGGTGCCGGCTGGCAGCCGTGTCGGCGCCGCCGTTCCCCCGGCAATGAAGGAGTAAACCGATGCGCATCTGGGCAGTCGCCAACCAGAAGGGCGGAGTCGGCAAGACCACCACCACCCTCGCCCTCGGCCGTGGCCTGGCCGCGCTTGGCCATCGCGTATTGCTGATCGACCTCGATCCGCATGCCTCGCTCAGCCGCGCCTTCGGCGTGCCGGTGGATCCGCCGCCGGCCGGCGTACTGGAACTGTTCGGCGCCCCGCCGGCAGATCTTTCCAGCCTGTGCCATGCCAGCAGCATCCACGGTCTGGACTATGTCTGCGCGCAGTCGGCGCTGGCCACGCTGGAGCGCCGCAGCGCCAACCAGCCCGGCCTCGGCCTGGCCCTGCAGAACGCGCTGGCGCGCCACCAGGGCCAGCACGACTACATCCTGCTGGACTGTGCCCCCACCCTCGGCCTGTTGATGATCAATGCGCTGGCCGCTGCGGACCGCCTGATCATTCCCACCCAGGCCGAGCCGCTGGCCCTGCACGGCCTGGATGGCATGGTCCGCACCGGCGAGATGGTCGAGCGCTCGCGCCGCCGCCCCCTGCCGATCTCGATCCTGCCGACCCTGTTCGACCGCCGCACCCGCGCCGGCAACGAATCGCTGCGCACCATGCAGGATCGTCACGGCACCCGCGTGTGGGAAGACGCGATTCCGATCGATACCCGCATCAGCAATGCCGCAGGCCTGACCCTGCCCAGCGTCGGCGAGGACTACCCCGGCCGCGGCCTGGCCGCCTACCGCCGCGCCCTGAACTGGATCCTCGGCGAAGATGCCCGTGCCCTGGAGCAGGCGGCATGAACAGCACAGGCGTATTGGACGACTACCTGGACGAACTGCTGGGCGAAGCGATTGTGGCGACGCCGCCCTCCACCCTGTCATCCGACAACGCCGGCCCCTGCCCGACGAGCGCGGTAGCGCCCGAGCGTGAGCCGACCTGGGACGACCTGCCCGCCGAAGTCATCTACGAGACGGACGCCGTCGTCGCGCAGCCCGCTGCAGACAACGCAGCCCTGGAGGCCGCCTTCGACGCCGCCTCCACGCCCGCGACCGTGACCGACACGGAACGCGAGCCGACATGGGACGACCTGCCGGCCGAAGTGATCTACGAAACCGGAACCGTCGCCCCAACTGCCGAGGACACGGCCGCGCTGGAGGCCGCTTTCGAGGCCGCCACCAGCGGTAGCGCCGGGCCGCGCCCGGCGAGCGAAGCGGCCGCCGAACGCGAGCCGACATGGGACGACGTGCCCGATGAGGTCGTTCATGAGACCGCACCCGCCCTCGATCCGGTCACAACCAAGGCCGGCCCAGAGCCCACCTGGGACGACTTGCCCGACGAAGTGATCTACGAGACCGACGCGGCCGACAGCCATCACCTCGCCCACACTGACAGCCCAGGGCTGCAGGCCGCATTCGAAGCCGCCGCCGGGGGCGAGGATGTCCCCACGCCGCCGCCGGCCGTGGTCGCGCCCCCGGCACCGCGCCCTGTACCTGTACCTGCACCTGCCCCGGCGGCGCGCGTTGCCGTGGATGCCCCGGCCAGCAGCCGTCCCGGCACCTGGCAGGAGCTGCAGGCACAGGCGCACCAGCCCGCCAGCAGCCCACACCCACAGAACCGCCGCGCCGGCGAGCGTACCTCGCGCTGGCTGCGCCTGCGCTGCGGGACCCAGGCGTATGCACTGGAACTGCTGAAAGTGCAGGAAGTGGTGTTGCCGGTACCGCTGCTGCCGTTGCGCGGTACTGCGCCGGCGATGCTCGGGATCATGAACCTGCGTGGCCAGGTGGTGCCGGTGATGGACCTCGGCCTGCACCTCGGTGCCGCGGCAGCGGAAGACGACGCCCAGACCCGCATCGTGGTGCTGGAAGAGGATGGCGAGACCATCGGTCTGCGTGTGTCGGCAGTGGAAGATGTCGCCAACCTCACCGATTCGCAGATCGAACCCCCGGATACTGCCCGTATCTGCCAGATCTCCAATGATCTGTTCCGCGGCGTCGCCCGGGTCAGCCAGCGGCCGATGATCCTGCTCGATGCCACGCGGCTGTTGAGTTGAGCCGACGCACCGCGTCGATTCCTCTAAAGAACCCCGCCGGGGTGCCGTTATGGATCACGGAACCGTTTGTCCGGAGCAACGATGAGCACTGTCGAACTGGGTGAGGATCTCGGCATCGAGAGCACCACCGAGCTCAAGAACCGCCTCGCCCCGCTGGTGGCGCAGGCAGGCGAGCTGATCCTGGATGCAAGCCAGGTCGCCCGCATCCACACGGCAGCCGTGCAGGTGCTGTGTGCCTTCGTGCAGGCCCGCCGCGAGGCAGGCCTGGGCACCGGCTTCCACGGTTGCACCGCAAACTTCCGTGACGCCGCGCGCCTGCTGGGCGTCACCCAGGCCCTGGGCCTGGACGTAACCCATGACAACCTGAAATCTGTGGAGAACGCTGCATGAGCGCACGTATCTTGGTGGTGGACGATTCGGCGTCGATGCGCCAGATGGTTTCCTTCGCCCTCACCTCGGCCGGTTTTGCCGTCGAAGAAGCCGAAGACGGCGCGGTCGCGCTCGGTCGCGCCAAGGGCCAACGCTTCAACGCGGTGGTCACCGACGTCAACATGCCGAACATGGACGGCATTGCGCTGATCCGCGAACTGCGCCAGCTGCCGGACTACAAGTTCACCCCGCTGCTGATGCTGACCACCGAGTCGGCCGCCGACAAGAAGTCCGAAGGCAAGGCCGCCGGCGCCACCGGCTGGCTGGTCAAGCCGTTCAATCCGGAACAGCTGGTCGCCACCGTGCAGAAAGTGCTGGGCTGATCGCCCGGCACTGCTCCCCCTCTTCGCTTCCGGACCACCACTGCCATGAGCATGGACCTGCAACGCTTCCACGCCACCTTCTTCGAGGAGAGCCGCGAAGGCCTCGACGCGATGGAGGCTGGCCTGCTGGCCCTGGAATCGGGGCAGCAGGACGCGGAGATCATCAATTCGGTGTTCCGCGCCGCCCACTCCATCAAGGGCGGCGCCGGCACCTTCGGCTTCGATGCCATCGCCGGCCTGACCCACGTGCTGGAAACGCTGCTCGATGAGCTGCGTGCCGGCAAGCGGGCCCTGGAAGGCCACGCTGTCGACGCCATGCTGTCCTCGGTGGACGTGCTGCGCGCGCTGCTGCGCGAGGCCGAGCACGGCCAGGCTGCCGACCCCGCCGCTGTTGCTGCGGTGAAGGCACGCCTGGAAGCCGTTCTCTCCGGCCAGGCCGCACCGAGCGCGCCGGCCGCTGCCGCCGCCAAGGTGGACGATACGCCGGAAGCCTGGCAGATCGGCTTCACCCCGGCACCGTCGCTGTTCATGAGCGGCAACGATCCGTTGCGCATCATCCGCGAACTGGAACACCTCGGTTCGCTGCAGGTGGCCGCGCGCATGGAACGCCTGCCCGGATTTGCCCAGCTCGACCCGCTCGAGGCCCACCTGGCGTGGGACCTGGGCCTGGTCGGCAAGGTGCCGCGCAGCAAGATCGAAGACACCTTCGCCTGGGTACTGGACGACTGCGAGCTGGACATCCGTCCGGCAGCGCCGCCGAGCCTGGCTACCCAGGCGCCCGTTGCAGCAACCCCTTCCACGCCTGCTGCCATCGCACCGGCAGCGCCTGCTGCGCCAGCCGCCAGCGGCGCTGCCAGCCAGGAAGCCGAGACCTCGATCCGCGTCAGCGTCGACAAGGTCGATGCGCTGATCAACCTGGTCGGCGAACTGGTCATCACCCAGGCCATGCTCAAGCAGGTCTCGCACGCGCTGGACCCGGTCCACGCCGAGAGCCTGTTTGCCGGGCTTGACCAGCTGGAACGCAACACCCGCGACCTGCAGGAAGCAGTGATCGGCGTGCGCATGCTGCCGGTCGATGCGGTGTTCCGCCGCTTCCCGCGCCTGGTCCGCGACCTGTCCAGCCGCCTCGGCAAGCAGGTGCGCCTGCGCACCGTCGGCGAAGGCACCGAGCTGGACAAGGGCCTGATCGAGAAGATCGCCGATCCGCTGGTGCACCTGGTGCGCAACTCGATCGACCACGGCCTGGAAATGCCCGATGTGCGCCGCGGCGCGGGCAAGGACGAGACCGGCACGATCACCCTGGCCGCTTCGCATCAAGGCGGTCATATCGTCATTGAAGTGAGCGACGACGGCCGCGGCCTGGATCGCGCCAAGATCCTGGCCAAGGCCACCGAACGCGGCCTGGCCGTGCCGGACAACCCGACCGATTCGCAGGTCTGGGACCTGATCTTCCAGCCCGGCTTCTCCACCGCCGATGCGGTCACCGACCTGTCCGGGCGCGGCGTCGGCATGGACGTGGTCCGCCGCAACATCCAGGCGCTGGGTGGCGAGGTGCAGATCGAAAGCAGCCTCGGCGCCGGTACCCGCACACTGATCCGCCTGCCGCTGACCCTGGCCATCCTCGATGGCATGACCGTGGCCGTGGCCGGCGAAACCCTGATCCTGCCACTGGCCTATGTGCTTGAGGCGTTGCAGCCGCAGGCCGAGGACATCCGCAGCATGGCCGGCGAAGGCCGCGTGCTGCGCGTGCGTGGCGAGTACCTGCCCATCCTCTCGCTGAGCGAGTACTACGGCTACGGCAACCGTGCACCGGGCAGCGAATCGCTGGTGGTCGTGGTCGAAGGCGATGGCCAGAAGATCGCACTGGAAGTGGACGAGCTGGTCGGCCAGCAGCAGGTGGTGGTGAAGAACATCGAGAACAACTACCGCCGCATCGGTGGGGTGTCCGGTGCCACCATCCTTGGTGACGGCCGCGTGGCACTGATCGTCGACATCGGTGGGCTGGTGCGTTCGCTGCGGATGCCGCAGGCCGCCTGATCCATCCTGCAAGCGTTCATGAAACCGCCGCCCTTCGGGGTGGCGGTTTTTGTTTGTGCACGTTCCGGCGATGGGGCGGCGATGGGGTCAGATCCCTTTCCTGCGGAAAGGGATCTGACCCCCGCCTGACGGCGCCGCCCATTCCGTGAACTTCGTCGCCATGATGGTTTCGCGCGCAACCACGCCACTCAAGCGAAGCCCCGCCGCTACGCCACTTTCGCGCCCTTATCCCTACGCATCCGAATGTGATCTGCGTCCATAAAGTCCGCGCAGGTTGCGCCGCTATTCCGCAATGACGGCCGTCACCGAACCACCACCGGGCACTCCCGTTCGCTCTGCAACCACCCCCAAACCGGCGCACAGACGCCGGCACTCTGCCCACCTGGAGCACCCTGCATGAAGTGGTTCCAAGATCTGCCCATCGCCCGCAAGCTGGCCGTGGGGTTCACCCTCACCACCTTGATGACCCTGGTCCTCGGCGCCTTCGCACTGGTGCGTCTGAGCGAAGCCAACGCGCAGCTGCGCGAGATGGCTGGCAACGACATTCCGTCGGTGCAGCACCTGGGCGAGGCGCGCTCGCAACTGGGCGAGTTCCGCACCTACGAACTTGCACAGCTGAGCATGCTCGACCAGCCGGAGAAGGTCGCCGACTACAACAAGCGCATGGACGACACCGCCAAGGCCGTGCATGACGAGCTGGCCGCGTACTCGGCGCTGCCGGCGCTGGCCAAGGAGCGTGAACTGTATCGCGCGGCGAGCGCGCAGCTGGATCGCTACTTCGCCGCCAACAAGGCGATGCGCGACGCCGTGGCTGCCGGTGATGGCGCACGGGCCCAGCAGATCTCCGACGAGCAGTCGCGCCCCGCGCGTCGCGATCTGTTCGCTGCAATGAAGGCACTGGGCACCCACATCGCCGGCCAGATGGACGGCAAGATCGCCGGCGCCAATGCCACCCACCGCACCAGCATGATTGCCATCGTCGGCTGCATGGTGCTGCTGTCGCTGGTCGCAGCCGTGCTGGCCGTCGTCATCTCGCGTGCAGTGACCGGCCCACTCGGCAAGGCCGTGCATGCCATCCAGGCCGTCGCGCGCGGTGATCTCAGCGTCAGCACCCAGGCCACCAGCAAGGACGAAGCCGGCAAGATGCTGGCAGCCACCGCCGAGATGACCGCGATGCTGCGCCGCTTCAGCGAGCAGACCCAGCTGATGGCGCAGATGCATGCCGGCCCGGACATCAGCCACCGCATTCCCGAAGACTTCCCGGGCGTCTACGGCCAGCTGGCCAACGGCATCAACACGGTGATCTTCGAACACCTCGATGCGATCGTCGATGCCATTGAAGTACTCAACCAGTACGCCATCGGCAATCTGACCCCGGACGCACGCCGCCTGCCCGGCAGCCGCGCCATCCTGCATGAATCGATGGATGCCGCCAAGGCCAGCCTGCTGGCAATCAATACGCAGATCCAGCAGCTGGCTGCAGCAGCGGCCGCAGGCGACTTCAGCCAGCGCGGCGACGCCCAGCGTTTCCAGCACGACTTCAAGCTGATGATCGAACACCTCAACACCATGATGCAGGTGGCTGACGGTAACCTCGGCCAGCTCTCGCAGCTGCTGCAGTCCATTGCCGCAGGCGACCTGACCGCGCGCATGGATGGCCAGTTCAACGGCGTGTTCGCACGCATGCGCGACGACGCCAACACCACCGTTGCGCAGCTGACCCAGATCGTCGGCCAGATCCAGGCCAGCGCCTCCAGCATCACCCTGGCCGCCGGCGAGATCGCCTCCGGCAACAGCGACCTGTCGC